>DGOK01000125.1 GCA_002389385.1 Rhodospirillaceae bacterium UBA4468
AATAATAAGGGGGGATGGGAAAAACTAGGCAGCGAGTGGCTTTGATAGTGTGTCTACAGCAACCATAACGCGCTCAGCGATTGGCTTAGATGCGCTCTCAGCAAATTTTACAGTCTGCTCAGAAATCTTACGGCTTTCGACAACAGCTTTCTCGTACTGCGATTTTGCAACAGTGCTCTGGATCTCAACGATCTCAGTCACTGATTTACAGCCCATGAGCTTCTGCGTGACAGCAACAGTCTCTTCGAGGTTTGCTTGAGCCAATTGCATAATTGATGAATTGATCTCTTTAAAACCTTTAGAGAAGATTTCATTCGACTTAACGAAGGCATCAATGTTGCTTTTTGAGAACGCAATAACGTCTTCATAGCCCTTGTAAGCTTCGGCACCAGCTTTTGTGGCAGCTGCGAATTGCTCTTCACCCATAGCAACAGCCTTCTCAACACCCTTTTTTGCAACTTCGGTGTTCGTCTTTACGATCGTCTCAACAGCTTCCTGGCTCACTTTAACAGCAGCTTCAACCGGCGCTACAGGTGCAGGTGATGCTTTAGCTGCAGGTTTAGTCAATTTTGGTGCTGGTGCAGCTTTAGTCGCAGGTTTTGTTGATTTTAGTGCAGCCGCTTTTTTAGTCGTCGCCATGATAATAACTCCTATCGCTGGATTTCCGTTGATTTGACGTCATGTCCCTTCTAAACGGAAAACCACATAATATATTTTTGCTGCAATGCAACATTCATTCTTAATATAGCCCTGTAGCTTAACATGTCAATTATTTATTGTGCAGTGCACAAAAATACAATGTGAGTATTATCGATTATAATCAGTAGCTTAATTTATACGTCATGTTTGAATAAGTTTATTTCACAATTGCGAGACAAAAAATGAATAATTACAAAAAACCATCAAAATTATTGACAAAAGTAGACATGTTAACCGCTTGTTATCTCTCCATGGGGTACCAAAGGATTAATATGACGAAAGAATATCGTCGACGGCAGTGCAATATTGGCTTTAAAATCAATCTTGCACGCTGGAAACGACCAAAGAATTTTAGGCGAGATGAGGATGATACCGCGTGCGGCCTGGGGGCAATCGATGAAACCAGCCAGTAACATACTGAAAAACATCATCCTTTGTACATTCTTTTTGTGCATGTCTACCGGTGTGCTTAGCACGCCAGCACAAGCAAAGTATGCCAGCCTCGTCATAGACGCTGATACGGGAGAGATTCTACACGCGACGAACGAAGAAACTCGCAATTATCCGGCATCACTTACAAAAATGATGACGCTGTATATGATTTTTGACGGTCTTGAGAGAAAACGCTGGTCTCTGTCCACAAAACTTAAGGTCTCTCGACGTGCCGCACGCCAACCCGCTTCCAAGTTGGGCCTGCGCGCTGGATCAACAATTACCGTCAAACAAGCTATTCTTGCACTCGCAACGAAGTCAGCGAACGATGTTGCGACTACCGTGGCTGAGAACATCAGTGGCCGTGAACGTAACTTTGCCCTCAAAATGACAGCGAAGGCGCGCTCATTGGGCATGTACAAGACGACATTCCGCAATGCATCAGGGTTGCCACATCGGGCTCAAATGTCGACGGCAAAGGATATGTCAATTCTTGCACGTGCCCTCCTCCGCGATTTCCCAAAGTATTATCACTACTTTTCGACTCAATCGTTTCGATATAACGGCGTAAAGTACAGCACCCATAACAAACTATTAAAGACGTACCCAGGCGCCGATGGCTTTAAAACGGGTTATATTCGTGCGTCAGGCTTTAATCTTGTCGCCTCAGCCAAGCGTAAAGGACGCCGGATTATTGGTGTTGTTTTTGGCGGACGGTCATCCAAGCAACGCAACCGTCATATGGCGAAGCTTTTAGATAAAGGCTTTGCTCGTATATTTAATCAAACGGGCGCGCCTTTGATTGCAAAGGCGACACCCAAGGCCTCTAGCAAAGCTAAAACGATCAATACTACAAGCAGAAGAACCCCGTCACATGACACATGGGGTGTTCAAGTTGGCGCATTCGCAAAAGTATCACAGGCACAAAATGCAGCTGAGAAAGCTATCGACAAAGCTTCACGCTATCTCAATGGTGGCAACATCCGGATTGTGAAGCTGAATAAACGCAGCGGTAAAGTCCTTCACCGGGCTCGTATCGTTGGCATTTCAAAACGTGATGCTTATCGGACGTGCCGTGTGCTTAAGGATTGCATGGAGTTGCGAACTGCATCTTCGCCAGAACTGGCGTCTCGACTGAACTAAACCAGTTCGCCACGCGCCATTCCATTTAGAAATTCCAGCTTCTCAGTCCCCTGCCATTCTTCAAGGAACCAAGGTTTATTTGTCAGTGTCATTGATTGTGCAGGGACAAATACACGTGCTTCAATCTGCTCCCCATCTGCAACATCTACAATTACGATATGAGTATCGTACTCATGACCTTCAAAAGCATTCAATTGATCAACTTCATCTGCCGTGACATCTCTGACGAGAATACCGTCAACTGAGTTTTCAGGGTCTAGGACAATGCCAGGGTATGTTGCATCCGCGACGTAGACGCGTTTGTAACCAGCTAGCGTTGCTGGGGCGGGTGCGAAACTAGATAATGGCCGATCAAGTATCTGGTCTGCAACATCTGCATCCATAAGGGTGCCCATAAAGAAGTAATTCCACATACTTTAGGTTACGAAACCGATTTCTGGTTCGCAAGCTCTAAGGCGAGAGACTAGATCGCAGAGGCGTCGATATCGCTTTCGCGAAGCTGAGAACGCACTTCATCTAATAAGCGCTCTAACCCTGCTTCAGTGTCTGACTCGCACCTTACAACCAACATGGGCTGGGTATTGGATGCACGGAGCAGCCACCAACCGTCAGCTGTTTCAGCCCGCACACCATCCATATCGAAAATCGTTACATCCTTCATCGCACGCGCACGAGATGCGATCTCATCAACGGCAATAAACTTTCGATCATCAGGGCAATCAAATCTAATTTCAGGCGTGTTATGCATGCTTGGCATTGCATCCAGTATATCCGCTAACGTTTCATCAGCTGAAGCGAGAACAGACAATAACCTGATGGCCGAATAAAGCGCGTCATCATACCCGTAATAGCGATGCTTAAAGAATATGTGTGCGCTCATTTCACCTGCTAGTGGTGAGTTAAGCTCAACCATCTTTGATTTAATATGAGAATGCCCGGCTTTCCACATGACGGGTTTGCCACCTAAACGGCGGATCTCGTCAAAGAACACGCGACTAGCCTTCACATCACACAGGATATTCGCACCTGGCTCATCAGCCAGCACTTCACGTGCCAACAATGCGAGCAACTGATCGCCCCACATCACACGTCCGTGTTGGTCAATAATACCGATGCGGTCGCCATCTCCGTCGAAACCAATACCAAGATCACATTTCTCTCGCGCAACGAGTTCTTTTAATTGATCAAGGTTTGCTTCAACTGTGGGATCGGGATGATGCGCTGGAAACGTGCCATCAATTTCTGAATTAATAACGAAATGTTCGCCAGGAAGTTTTGCAACCAAAGCATCTGTGACGGCACCCGCCGCGCCATTACCCGGGTCCCAGGCAACTTTAAGCGTTTTTGTGCCTGTTAAATCTTTAAATAGACGTTCAACATATCTATCGAACACGTCGACGTGTTCCAAACGCCCTTCTCCATCGACAAAGTCTTTAGCATCAACACGCCGCCCTAAACGTAAGATATCTTTGTCGAAAAAAGCATCCCCGCCCAAAGTCATTTTAAGACCATTAAATTCTGGAGGGTTGTGCGAACCTGTAATCATTAAGCCTGCATCGGCTTCAAGGATATGCGTGGCGAAATACAGCATCGGTGACGGACCAAGACCTGAACGGAACACCTCAATACCAGAAGCGACAAGTCCATCAACAAGTGCCTGCTCGAGCCCAGGTGAGGATAGTCGTCCATCATACCCTACTGCAGCACGTTTACCGCCCAAAGCATGCATCTCCGCTGCGAACGCACGGCCGATTACATAAAGATCATCTTCACTCAGTTCATTAGGAACCACGCCGCGAATATCGTATGCCCTAAGAATTGAAGGGCTCAGTGGACGTGTAGCATATTGCATGTTTACGAAGAGCTCACTTCACGTTGTGGACGACCGATACTATGGTACTGGAATCCGTTCTCAGCCATCTCGCCTGATTCGTATATATTCCGCAGGTCAACCATGACAGGATTGCGCATCAATGACTTTACGCGATCAAGATCAAGCGCACGGAATTCATTCCATTCAGTGATGATGACCAAGGCATCCGCGTCATTCATTGTATCATAAGCATTCTCGCACCAGTTAACATCCGGCAGCATATGCTTAGCCTCTTTCATGCCTTCTGGATCGTAAGCAAAAACGTCCGCACCTAATTCTTGAATAGCTGGCACGATATCAAGGCTTGGGCTCTCGCGCATATCATCAGTATTCGGTTTGAATGTGAGACCAAGAACAGCGATCTTTTTACCCTTCAAATCACCACCAATCGCATTCGCGACCCGAACAGCCATTTTCTTTTTTCGCGACTCGTTCACAGCAACAACCGTTTCAATGATTGTTAAGGGACTGCCAGCATCACGGGCAGTCGAAACAAGTGCGCGTGTATCCTTAGGAAAGCATGATCCACCATAACCAGGTCCGGCGTGCAGGAATTTTTTGCCAATACGTCCATCAAGACCAATACCCTTTGCAACGTCATGGACATCAGCATCAACAACTTCGCACAGGTCAGCGATTTCATTGATGAAGCTGATTTTCGCTGCCAAAAATGTATTCGCAGCATATTTGATCAGCTCGGAAGACTGGCGCGATGTGAACACAATGGGGGTTTCAATAAGAAATAGAGGACGATAAAGGTCACGCATGGCATCGCGCGCACGCTCAGAAGCCGTACCAATAACCACCCGGTCCGGGCGCATGAAATCACTAATGGCCGACCCTTCACGCAAAAACTCTGGGTTTGAGACGACATCAAATTCCGCATCAGGACATGCTTCACGAATAATTCGCTCAACTTCCCGACCTGTACCAACAGGAACCGTTGATTTGGTTACAACGACTGTATAACCGTCCATTGCATGCGCAATTTCCTCGGCTGCAGCGTAAACATAACTAAGATCAGCATGCCCGTCACCGCGACGGCTCGGCGTGCCCACTGCGATAAAAACAGCACTCACACCTTTTAGAGCAGCAGTTAAATCTGTCGTAAAATTAAGGCGCTCGGCCTTTACGTTATTCGCAACAAGATCTTCAAGGCCTGGCTCATAAATCGGCATTTGCCCCTTATGAAGACCAGCAATCTTAGCGTCATCTTTATCGACACAAATTACATTATGTCCAAATTCTGAGAAACATGCTCCAGAAACAAGGCCGACATAGCCTGTTCCGATCATTGCGACGCGCATAAATTCATCCCCTTAAGACGCTTAAAATCACCGATTTTCTGCCATACCCAAGGCGTTCGGGCAAGCAGCGCAAAAATAAGGGTAGAATACCTAAGTTAGGATTTTAATAAGACGTCACGTGCTTCGTTGATTTTTGACGCTAAATAAGCAGAACCGCCACGGTCAGGGTGTAAACTGGCAATAAGTCTGTGATGCGCAGCTTTGATCGCAGCTTCGTCAGCATCATCATCTAATCCCAGCACCCTATAGGCTTCGGCACAATCCATCGAGCCACTTGACCGATTCTGCTGCGTATCTTCATTTTGATGAGATGCGTTCTCTGCGCTATCACGCCATTCTGAGTGTGTTCTATCCAGATAGGCTGCTAAGAGACGAGCTGATTCGACATCCTGAACAGCATACGTTTCATAGAGGTCGACCAGTTCTTCGAACGATAATGTCCTCAGGTTCTTGCCGTTGTGAAGTCCTTTTCGAATCACACCATCCATATTCCCAGTGTCATGATCCAGGTACATCTCAAGAAACTCACTTGAGACTTCGCTGCCCATCCCGTGAGAGCCACCGGATTCCATACGAGAAAAGTTCTTTGCGCTACGAGCAGCTGCTAGGGCACGCATGAGCCAAGGCAGCAATACCGGCAACAACCAGATCAACATCATAAATTTGCCGCTAAACACGACAAATAATAAAATGATTCCACCAGCACCGTAAGCGACCCATTTGAGTGAATGGACCATCTTCTTTGGTTCGGCATTCACAAACCATTTGCCCGCTAAAAGAAGTACTGCCAGCAATCCGACCCCAAGAATAAGATAGATCATGAGCCATTACCGTTCATCTGATTAGTCAACATCAACACGGTTCCACCTTCACGTTTCGCTCTGTCTACCAATGCGGCCCTACCACCGGCAGCATATACCGCAACAGCTGCCAGCAATTCGCGCAATACAGAGGCACTTGAATGATCAAAGCTCATACATGCACCACCTGATAACGTCGCAATTTGCTGAAATGCGAATTTCGCCACTGGATCATGTCCTTCATGAAAGATAAATGCCGGCACACCTAACAAGCCAAGCTCGCCTGCAATCTTGCCCAGATGATCAACATCTTCTTCAACGCAGTCACCGACAAAAACCATCGCATTCAATCGGTCACGTTTGGCCTCATTTACAGCATGCTGCAAAACTTTTGAGATTTGTGTCTCGCCCGCAAGGCAGAATACGGACGTCATCAAACGCATAAGGTCGCGCTCGTTTGTCGTCCAGGGCCCAACCTTGAACTCGCCGAAACCACGATAAAACGTCAACTGGATATCCAGCCCACCCAGTGCAGCCGTTTCTTGAAACATCTGTCCCTGAATTGATGCAGCCGTATCCCATGATGGCTGACGGCTGGCCGTCGCATCCATTGCAAACATCAAACGCCCGCGCTGACCATTGGTCCGCGCACGCTTAGTTGTTGCAGCAACCTTTGATAAGAATGCATCAACGTCTTTTGGGCGTGCCCTTTTATCGGGTAAATCGTCTGCCACTTAAGTTCCTTTTCTCAGATATATACTCTGAGATAAGCGTTTTTCCGTATATTGCCATGCCTAGCTAGACCTCAAGCTTACTTTATATAGCGGCAGGCAATGGAGGCAGCTTAAAGCCGTCAATAATCGCAAACACTTCATCTCTTGCAGCCACATGCGATCGACTTAATGCACCCCCGCCTGCGGCCTGTTTCAGGTCTAGAATTGTTAACCCGACAAGAAAGAGTTCACGAAAAATAACGCGTTCAGAAAACCCTGGAAGTGCACGGAAACCTAGTCTCTTTGAAAGCTCACGAATAGCTTGTTCCACTTCACGCTTATTGTGCGCGTCCAGGTTCGACAAACGGTTTCGCATCACAATCCAATCGATGGTCCCGCTATCGCGCGCCACTTTTTCTTTTTTGGCTTCCCAGATCGCTTCAGAATAATGACTAGGTCCCTTTATATTCAGATCATGTCCATCCATATGCGCCAAACTATCAAGATCAACAAAGCTGTCGTTCATCGGCGTGACCAGAGTATCTGCATATGTATGTGCTAGGAATGAAAGCTTGTTGGCGGCGCCCGGGGTATCGATCACGACGATATCATGAGATAGCCCCGTGCCTTCTATAACCAATCGAAGACGTTCTGATTCTTCTGCCAGTTCAGCATTTGTGACACCGTCCGCAGCATGCCCCTTAATACGGTAATGCTCAGGGACGGGATAATCTCGTCCCATTTTTTTATTAAAGATTTCGCGATTAACGATGTAACGACTCAACGTTCCTTGACGTCCATCAACGTCAATAGTGGCAACACGATAGCCTTTCATCATGAGAGCAACGGCAACGTGCATCGACGTTGTCGATTTCCCACTACCACCTTTTTCGTTGCCTATGACAATGATGTGCGCACCTGATGCACTCACGGATAACCTCAAATTCTAAGTCTGCACCAAAAAATTACGCATTGCGCAACCAAACAGCCGTATCATGAAACACGGCGCCACCATTTGGGTATGCCCTATCAGCACTTATCAATACGTTAATGCCGCGTCCATTTTTAAAATGTTTATTCGGCCAAATACCCTCAACAACAACAGTTTCAGGTAACAGACCATCAAACGTTTTTGCATGAACCGTCACCTCACCCAAATCATTACCAAGCACGACCTCGTCATCATCGCTTAATCCCAATAAGCTCATTGTCTCTGGATGGATGAGAGCTGTTGGTCGCCCTTCTTTCTTTTGCGACGATGGGGTCTCAGTAAATGATGTGTTGAGGAACCTGCGTGCTGGAGCCGCAACCAACCTGTAAGGCTTATCATCGGTCACCACATCAATAACATTCATATGATCTGGTAGCTCAGGTATTGTTTCGAAAGCAGTGCCGATTGATGCCCAATCTGGCTTGAACATAAATTTCCCACTTGGTGTCGCAAATCCATTGATGAAATGCGCATCCTCAAAAGGTCGCGAACAATCGTGCCAGCCCTTACTATGAATATCTTCAGCACCCGGGTACCCCGTATCACGCAACGAGCGGTCAATCAGTCCCCACGCACCTTGCTTAAATACCTCGTGATCAGATCCAAGCCGTTGCGCAAGCGCAGACAACACATCAACGTTTGAGCGTGCTTCGCCAATAGGTTCAATAATGTGCTTTGCGACTTGAAGGTATAAATGCCCGCCGCCTTGATATAGATCGTCATGCTCAAGGAAGGTCGTTGCAGGCAAAACAATGTCAGCGTACTCAGCAGTCGCCGTCATGAACTGCTCGTGCACACAAAGGAATAAATCGTCGCGGGCGAGCCCTTCTAGAACTAAGTTTGTCTCTGGTGCGACTTCAGCAGGATTGATGTTCTGCACAATCATCGCAGTGACAGGCGGCCCACCAAGCAAGCTCTCTTCCTCACCCATCAGAATACGGCCAATCCGTGACATATCCAATGCGCGTTTGGATGTATTTAAAGTATCGAGCGCACGAACCAGAGATTGATCGACGCCAAACAAATTACGATTTGAGTGCATCGCGCCGCCACCTTCGACGAGCCATTTTCCACCAACAGCTGGTAAGCACGTGACCGCATGCATATTGACGGCCCCATTACGCGAACGGGTGAAGCCATAACCAACTCGAATAAACGCCCGCTCCGCCTCACCATATGCACGTGCAAATGATTCAATATAATCAACACTGATACCCGTGATCTCGGACGCCCAAGTTGGCGTTTTCGATTTAAGATGTTCTTCGAGTTCCGCAGGCAAATCAGTGTACTTTTCCATGTACGCCCGATTGGCATATCCATCACGGAACATCACATGCATCACGGCGCAAGCAAGAGCACCATCAGTGCCTGGGCGAATACATAAATGTACGTCAGCTTGTTGTGCGCTTGATGTTCTATATGGATCAATAACGTAAATCTTGGTGCCACGCTGCTTTCTTGCTTTGGCTGCATGGGCCATGACGTTGACCTGTGTTGAAACAGGATTGCCGCCCCATATGACAATCATATCCGAGGCCGCCATCTCGCGTGGATCTGTACCCCAGATTTTACCATGACCTGCTAACCAACCAGCAGAAGCCGTCGCGACGCAAATTGTCTCGTCTTCTCGGGAATAGCCAAGGGCATGGCGAAAGCCGTGAATAATATCACGCTGAACCAGTCCCATGGTACCTGCAAAGTGGTAAGGCCATACAGTTTCTGGTCCATATTTTTGTTCTGCTTTCTTGAATTCAGCAGCAACAATGTCGAGTGCCTCGTCCCAGCTTATCAGCTCAAAACGGCCTTCTCCCTTTGGTCCGACACGACGCAACGGTGTCGACAATCGATCCGGGTGATGAACACGTTCACGATATGCAGCGACTTTGGCGCAGATAACACCGTCAGTGTAATCATTCAGCGCGTTTCCACGAACCTTGCCGATACGGTCATTCGATAAAGCTTCAACCTCAAGTGCGCAGGTAGAAGGACAGTCATGAGGGCATACAGAACGCAGCCATGTGTTTTGTTGATCTAAAGGTGCCATCTGAGAAATGTACTCCGACCTTTCTAGGCCCGCAAGTCACTGACAATAAAGATGGATTATTCAGTCCAAATACGCTTATCCGGGCAAAAATGCATTATACACAAAAGCAAACGTCACATCATAAACGGCATCTTGACCGCCCTTGGTTACGGTGACATTACCGACATCACGACCTTCAGAGATCTCGGACGTATGGAGTGCCGAGTTTTGCCCTCCAGACCAATTCAATGTCACAGGGCCGTCCGTCAACGAGCCTTTGTCTCGAATGAGTTCCAGACACCACGCCTTGTCTTCGACAACAACAACGCGTGCCATAGGATTGATATAATCCGGTAGATCCCCCTCGAATAGAGAATATGGAGCGTTTTGCATATCGCAGTGCACATAGGGGTTTTGACCGTAGTTTCTATGGAAACGTCCGTTCGGTACAAGAACTTGCCCGTCCGGAGCACGTTTCTTAAAGTTTGCATACGATTCTAAGCGTGCAGGAAGCGCTTTGTGTCGTGTTCCAGTCAAATCACCAACAATCCCCTCGCCTAAGAACTGTTGCCACCACGTCTCAGTTTCCCGGTCATATATAACGAGATCAGATTTCCGAAGCCGCCCCGTCGTAACAAAAGTTAGAATGCGGCCCTCAACGCGTCGGTCGAATACGATTGCTGAATTACATAAAGGGCAATACGTCACCGCAACAGGTACGCCACCAATCGTATCATTAACGATCTCATGCCAGATCAATATGCGGAGTGGGTATGCTTTTGCGATATCATTCACAACAATACCAATAACAGGGTCCGTATCCGTTAAATCCTGGATATCGGCAATTTTTACGAATTTTGGATCGTTGATCGCGGGGATCCCGTCTCGCGGCGGGCCGCCAGATAAAATATCTGCGTAATCAATCGTTGTATTAGAAAAGTCTGTTTTTGGGAATTCACGTGCCCAAGATGGATGTGGCGCATCTGCCCACAAAGGAGGAACGCCACTAAACAGAGCACCCATCAGCAAAATCATAAAAAGAAAATGTTTCATCATATCTAATTAGATTGAACAGCCAACTGGCACAAATCGCGATATGTCACATTTGAGTGAGCAATAAACGGTGCTTCGCTTGACCCTCACGGTTACTAAATGGACAATGCACTGATATGAATGAACAATTTGAGCATTTTGCAAGAATGATGGGCGGCTGGTTTTGGGAGACTGATTCCCAGCACCGTTTTGTATACATAAGCCAGAACGTCGAAGCTATCACAGGTGAAAAAGCGGATTGGCATCTCGGCAAGTCACGCCAGGAGCTTTATTCAGACCGTATTGTCGACGATGTTTGGAAAAAACACCTCAACACCCTGGATGCGCATACCCCCTTTCAAGACTTCACCTTCAAAGGCATGGGGCCAAACGGCGGCCTCTGGCTGTCGACAACCGGCGAGCCCTTCTTTGGCGAGGACGGTGAATTCGTTGGTTATCGTGGCGTAGGCCGTGATGTATCCCGCGAGATTGAACTGTCGAGTACGACCGATAGCTTCAAGGCAATTTTTGATCAACTGAATGAAGCGATTGCTCTATGGGATGCCAAAGATCGCTTTATCATTGGGAATTTAGCATCTCACTCTCTGCATGAAGGTGTAGAGACGTTTCTGAAGCCCGGCTTGCCGTTCGAAAAATATATTCGTGAAGATTTTGCAAACGGTCTATTTCCCGATGCGATTGGCAACGAAGACGCCTGAATTACGCATCGTATGGAAATCCATAAAAACCCAACCGTGCCTTTTGAAGTTACCCGAACGGATGGACGCGTTTTCAACGTTACAGATCAAAAATTAACGGACGGAAAAACAGCGAGTATTGCCACTGAAGTCACTCATTTTAAGGATATCGCCGAGGCTCTGGGCACGGCACGAGATGATGCAGATGCAGCAAGAGACCGCCTTCTCAGCGCGATTGACGCAATTGATGGCGGCTTTGTCTATTATGATTACCAAGACAAAATGCTCATTTGTAACGATCAATATCGCGAACGTTACCCCAAATCAGGAAGAAGCTTTCGTGGAGGTGCTACTTTCGAAGAGTTACTGCGAGAAGGTGTCGAGGCCGGTGAATTTGAACACGCAAAAGGACGTGAAGAAGAATGGATTCGCGAACGTATGGAACTGCACCAAAGTGGCAATGCCAATATCGAACAAAAACTATCAAGCGGGAAACGGCTGAGAATATCCGAGCGACGCACACGCGACGGTGGGATCGTTGGATTTAGGTTTGATATTACAGAACTAAAAGAAGCGCAGGAACGTGCTGAAGCGGCGAGCGAAAGCAAATCAGAATTCCTGGCAAATATGAGTCATGAAATTCGTACGCCAATGACCGGCGTTTTAGGCATGCTCGACGCGCTTGTTGAAACTGAACTCAAAGCCGATCAGGTTAAAATCGTCAACACGGCTCGTAACTCTATTTTGGCCCTTTTGGGCATTCTCAATTATGTGCTTGATCAATCTAAGATTGAAGCTGGCAAACTGGAAATCGACAATATTGATTACGACCTTAATGCTGTTATAGAACAAACCCGTGCGACGCTAATGACGCGGGCACGCGAGAAAGATTTATGGTTCAGTGTCGAAGTGGCTGATGATGTTCCGACATCTTTGTATGGCGATCCAAACCGCCTTCGGCAGATTCTCATAAACCTTGTCGGCAATGCTATTAAATTCACAATTGAAGGCGGTATAACGCTTAGCATCAGTCGAGGCCATAAAGGTCTCCTGAAATATGAAGTTCAAGATACAGGCATTGGCATTTCAACAGTCCTTCAAGCGTCATTATTTGAACGTTTCCGTCAACAGGATTCGTCGACCTCAAGAACATATGGCGGCACGGGCCTCGGATTATCTATTTCAAAAAGTTTGGTTGAATTGATGCATGGTGAAATGGGTATCAGAAGCCGTAAGGAAAGAGGCACCTGCTTTTGGTTTTAACTGCCAGATACCGAAGCTCAACAACACGTCGACACGGCACCAAAGACAAAGAAAGTTATTGCAAGAAGTGCAGAGCCGCTCCGCGTTCTTGTTGCTGAGGACAACAATATAAATCAAATGATTGTTGAACGGATTTTCTAATCTCTAGGGCATACTGCCTTTATAACTGAGAATGGTGTCGAAGCTATCGAAGCCGTTACTGAGCATAGATTTGATCTGATCGTCTTAGATATTCGGATGCCAATGATGGATGGGATGGATGCGTTACGTAGCATTAAGAAACTCGCACCTGAGATTGCCAAGATACCCTGCATAGCTTTGACCGCTGATGTCACAACAGAACATGTTCAAAAGTATCTTAAGCTGGGTTTTGATGCTGTCGTCCCTAAACCCATAGACCAAATTGAATTGGCTGTGGCTATTGATAAAGTAATGGGTAAAGTCATTCACGTTCATGAACTTGCAATCGAAGACTCTCGTCCGACTTGACCGAAATCGATTAGGGCAGCAAACTTCCACGTCTATTTTCTTAGAGAGGTCTCCATGGTTGATCGAGTTGGTTGCGTCGTCATTGGCGCAGGGGTGGTTGGTTTGGCATGTGCACGTGCACTCGCGATCGCTGGACACGATGTTATTGTTCTCGAACGTGCTGATATCATTGGCACGGAAACAAGTTCTAGAAATTCTGAAGTTATTCACGCCGGAATCTATTACGCGAAAGATAGCAACAAAGCTCGGCTCTGCTTAAAGGGTCGCAACATGATGTACGACTTTTGTGAAAGCCACGGAGTCAATCATAAGCGCTGTGGGAAACTCATCGTCGCGACAGATGCTGCACAACTTGAACAATTGGAAAGCATTCGCCGACAAGCCGAGATCAATCACGTAAATGACCTGACATATGTAAGTGCGGATGAAGTCCGCGAGATGGAACCAAATGTCACCTGCACAGGCGCATTATTATCACCTTCTACAGGCCTTGTTGATAGCCACGGCTTGATGCTCGCCTATCAAGGTGATGCCGAGGAGCATGGCGCAATGGTCGCCTTCAATGCGCCGGTCGAAAGCGGCAAAGTAACAAAAGACGGGATCATTCTTCGTGTCGGTGGCGATTCACCAATGGAAATAATCTGTGATCATCTCGTCAATGCGACCGGTTTATATGCCCAACCTATTTCAAGATCTATTACCGGTATTCCAGCAGATACGATTCCAGGACAGTTTTTTGCTCGGGGTGTCTATTTTACACTGGGCGGCGGCAAGCCTCCGTTTACGCGTCTGATCTATCCAATGCCCGACCCTCTTGGTGGGTTAGGTGTGCATGTCACAATTGATTTGGGTGGGCAGGTTAAATTTGGCCCTGATGTTGAATGGATTGATAGTGTCGATTACACGGTCGATCCTAACCGCGGAGAAAAGTTCTACGAATCCATTCGCAAGTACTGGCCATCCCTACCCGATGGTGCATTACAACCAGGCTACGCGGGCGTGCGCCCCAAGATCCATCCAAAGGGCTCACATGCTACTGACTTCATGATTCAAGGTCAGGATAAGCACGGGGTTAAAGGTCTGGTTAACCTATACGGCATAGAATCCCCTGGCCTGACATCCTCATTAGCAATTGCTGAAGATGTCGCACAAATGCTGCCTGTCTGATATAATCTGACGGCAAAAGATCGGAAAGATTATGCCGCCAATTTACATATCAGAATTACTGAAGCGCCGTACCTTGCAGGCTGTTATGGGCGTTCTGACTTTGAGCGCAGTTCTCATATTGCCTCAACTCCTGAATGCACAGCAGCCAACGACTGCGGCTCCATCGGGTATTGGCAAAGCCCTCATCGATCACCGAGAAGAAATGCGGAGTTTTATTCAGCGTATTGCTGATTATGCGCGTGCACAAAAACGAGAGTTCGCAATTGTTGCGCGCGACGCTGGCGAATTGATTATCAAACGTGACGTTCAAGATGAAAAAGTCATCTCACCAGCTCGCACCTTTATTCGTTCAATAGATGGCGTCATGTTTGATGGTGTATTCGCTGGATATCAAATGATTGGCAAGGCACCGCCAGCTGAGACTCAAGCTGCAATCCTGGAACGAATTGAGCGCGCCAAACAATCAGGACTAAATGTTCTGTCGATGGAATACGCGACAGCAACTCAAGCTATCGATAACGTATATAAATTCGCGATGGATAAAGGTATCGTCGCATCTGTTGCACACCGTGCGACGCCAGATCTCACAGAGATCCCGCCATACCCAAAGCGACCAAATGCAGAAAATCCTAATAACATTCTTGCACTAAAAGACGTGAAGAATTTTATTTACCTGAGCGATCCAGCAGCCTTTGGTCGCCAAGATCAGTTTGCTTTAGAAGTTCATGATAACAATTTTGACATGGTCATCGTTGATCCATTTTCAGGACGAGCCCCTTTAACCAAAACTGCAGTTGAAACACTGAAGTACAAAAAGCTTGGTGCTCGAAGATTAGTCTTTGCGCGCATGGATATTGCAACTGCGGCGAGCTATCGTTATTATTGGCAATCGACTTGGGCTGAGGGAAATCCAAAATGGATTGCTGCTCCATATCCAGGCGACCCTGATCAATATTTCGTCGAATATTGGGACCTTGGATGGCAAGATGTCATCTTTGGGAATCCGCAATCATTTTTGTTTGGATTGATTGCACAAGGATACGACGGTGTTTTGCTGGAGGGTATGCGGAATTACCTCGTCTTCGAAGGTAATATAGAGATCAATAAAGAGTTCGCACCCCTTGGCAATCCTGCCAAGTAACCTATCCTCTCGCTATCTATATGATATGCTCACAATGACTTCTTAGGGGTTTGCGTATGCGTGTTCTTAAAGAATTGAATGAATACCAAGCTGTTAGAGATGCGTACCAATGGGACATTCCTGCACGCGTTAATATGGCGTACCAGGTGTGCGACCGACATGCTGAGATAATACCAGATAAAATCGGCCTCATTGTTGCGCATCCAGATGGGACACAGCGCGATTACAATTGGGCTGAGCTTGCGGGTCTTTCAAATAAGATGGCAAATTTTCTGAAATCGCATGGCATTAATCGCGGCGAGCGTATCGGTATCTTATTGTCTCAATGCGTTGAAGCCGCAATAAGCCACGTCGCTGCCTGGAAAATAGGCGCTGTCTCAATCCCCCTATTCTCTCTATTTGGTGAAGAAGCATTATCATTCAGACTCAATGACAGTGGTGCCAAGGTCATCATCACTGAAAGTATTCATTTAACCAAAATTGAAGCCATTCGAGATCAACTCCCAGAATTAAAATTGATCGTTGTGATTGATGGCGAGGGGAGTGATGGAACGGTTGATCTTTGGCGTGGGCTTGAGCAAGCATCGGATCACTTTGAAATCCTGGATACTGCCGCCACAGACCCCGCATATATCGTTTACACATCCGGGACGACCGGAAACCCGAAAGGTGCCCTACAAGGTCATCGCTCGTTATTAGGGCATATGCCTGCCGTTGAGTTCTTTCATGACTTCTTACCTCAGACAGATGACCTGATGTGGACGCCGGCCGACTGGGCATGGATTGGCGGCCTGATGAACTGCTTGATGGGCGCATGGTTCCACGGCGTGCCTGTATTGGCTCACCGTGCACCGAAGTATGACCCTAAACATGCTCTCGAGTTGATGGCTAAATACAAAGTCCGAAATACGTTTATGCCTCCAACTGCGCTTAAATTGATGTGGGCGATCCCAGACATTCCATCATACGGGGTCAATCTTCGTACAATTGCCTGTGCTGGAGAACCAATGGGGGCCGAGCTTCTCGATTGGGGACGCAAATCATTTGGCGTCACGCTCAACGAGTTTTATGGCCAAACCGAATGCAATCTGGTTGTCGCAAACTGTCAAAAGATTATGCCCATTAAGCCAGGCTCGATGGGGCGTCCCATTCCGGGACATTATGTCGCCGTTATTAATCAGGACGGCCATGAAGTACCAGCCAATACAGTTGGTCAAATCGCCGTACGCGCTCCTGATCCGGTCATAATGCTGGAATATTGGAACAATCCACAGGCGACAACAGATAAATATATCGGTGAATGGCTTTTAACGGGCGACCAGGGCCAAATTGATGAAGATGGATACTTCTGGTTCGTTGGCCGCGATGATGATGTTATCACCTCGTCCGGTTATCGTATTGGGCCAGGAGAAATTGAGGACTGCCTGACAAAGCACCCTGCCGTATCGCTTGCAGCAGCAATTGGCGTACCAGACAAACTTCGTACTGAAATCATCAAAGTCTTTATCAAGTTAATACCGGGCGAAAATGGCACAAAAGAATTAGAAGATGATATACGAACATTTGTGCGGACACGATTAAGTCCACATGAATATCCTCGCGTTATTGAATTCATTGAAGATCTGCCACTCACGTCAACAGGCAAGATCATGCGGAAAGATCTGCGTGATCAAGAAGCAGCGAAAACACCTAAAGACTAAAACGTTATTTTCAGTTCACCCCGAACGCAATTAAGCGAGTGCGAGTGGTTTCACTGAAGAAATAACAAATCCGTCATCAGATGGGAATCTTTTCTGAACAACCTTACGGGCTTCATCTGCTGTTTCAGCAAGTACATCACGCACTTGCTCATCAGCCCAATGGTCATCAAAAAAATCATGGCTCATATTTTCTTTAACAAGAGAGCGCACTTCCTTGTTGAAGATGGATACCTCGAATACGTGGTCCCCATTATGTGGCGTACGTTCCATGTACGAACCCCTTTAAACTGCTACCAATTTCAACGTCTATGCTCCTATCTTCGCGCAAAAATCATTAATATGATCTTTATGTGTCAATGTTGTTAAACCTCTATTTTCCTGTCAATGGTTTCCGTCCTTATATCTACACAAAAACTCTGATAAATCCCATAACGTGACATTCAAGCAACATCAGATACCTTGATCATATGTTGAAATAATCTAAACCTGATACTCAGTAACATTTTGGAGAATTTAAGTGCCGCAAGTTGACTATTATTTCACACTGGTTTCGCCGTGGACATTTTTGGGTGATGAAGCCTTCCGCAAAATTGTAGCGGACAATAGCGCCTCGATTCGACACGTGCCTGTGAACCTTGGGGCAGTTTTTAACGTGACGGGCGGCCTGCCTTTGGTAAAAAGATCCGACGCGCGAAAAGCACTTCGCATGCAAGAATTAAAAAGGTGGCGTAAGTATCGCGGCATAGATATCAACCTGGAACCCAAGTTCTTCCCTGCCTCAGACAAGCTTGCAGCGGGCATGATGATTGGTGCGCAGAATGACGGCGTAGACGTTGGAGAGTTTGGTCACGCTATTATGCGTGCCGTATGGATTGAAGAACGTAATATCGCAAATACGGATACTGCTATTGATATCGCCAATTCATGTGGGCTAAACGGTCAGGCCTTAGCTGATGCTGCTCACAGCCCCAAGATTGAGCAGCAGTGGCAAGCCAACACATATGAAGCAATCTCACTTAATGTCATGGGCGCACCGTTCTACATCATTGGTGAACACACTTTATGGGGTCAAGACCGTTTGATGTTTGTTGAAGAGATATTGGCAGCAGGCGGTTAAGTTGCCGTAGGCGGTAAACTAACAGTTCGGGCGATTTCGTCGCTTTTAAAACCAACAGCGCGAGGCTGTAAGACGCCCAACATTGCCGTCACGCCAAACAATTCTTCGACAACACCTTCGAAACGTAACCAGTGCAGAATATTTACTGATGTCAGGTCGATGACGACGACACCACATCGTGCATCTGAAACAACAGCAGTCAGGTTTTCGGTCAACTTGAGATCGCCGAAACTATGCCCTTCCCGCGCCTTGGAGATACACGCCACAGCAAAGTTTCCAATTATTGTCATGCCGCGCAGAAAGCTAGGGCATATATCAATCCCACTTAAGGTGCTTGTGACACTGACTTCACCGCTTTGGTCCGATGACATCAAAAGTCTGACGGTATTATCAGCATGGACACCGAATAGGTATCGTTTGCGATCCTGCGTCCTTAGAGATCGTGACCTCACCGACAATCTGCCCACGCTCGTTCGCAATCGCGATGGTCATCTGACCAATACCGTTTACAGAACCACCACCCGCCGTACCACGAATACCAATGGTCGCTGTTGGTGTCTCGATAACAATGGCGTCTACGCCGGTTTTGGCAATCTGACCGGATACAAACGTAAATACACCCTGCAGCAATAAAATCGCGGCTTCACCTTCTTGAGCGCCCGGATCATAGATCATTTCGTCCAGGACCATACGACCATCTTCACCAAGCGTGAACGCACTCTCGTCCGCAAAGACAATACCGACCGCACCGCCCTCACCTGTTTCGATCACATCGCCTTGGAAAACAGCATCGCCCGCACGGAGAGTTACTTTAGAATCATCAGCACGCGTAACTTCGACGCTACCTTCAATGGTTTCAACGGTACCAATCGGTTCGACTTGAGCAGCCCCCTGGGATTGAGCTATTTGCAAATCGGTACGAGGACCCGCAAGAATAGTAGCCGTATCACCTTTTAGATCAATACCGTCTGGGGTCCGGATGTCTGGCGCGTCTGGCTGATTAAAGTAATCACGAATGACAACGTTTTCACCGTCAGGACTTTTGATGACAAGGTCAGGACCGGCACGATCAAAATCCGCACGTAAAAACCACGGTTCGATCAGAACAATATCTTGTCCTGGTTCCGCGGTGAGTACGAGTTGTTCGTCGCTATTCGAATTACTGGATAGAGACCCTTACCGGAGTCGGGTGTAATTACATTCATTCTTGAGCCCCCCAAAGGCTCTGCATTCATCCGTAAACGTCACAGGCTGAATGCCAAAAAAGTTTCTTAAAATACGACAGATTCTTTGCCGCATTTATTGTTTATGGCGACCCCGGTCAATTCATACTGTGATAGCCATCACTTTGGTTAAAATTTTAATTAAAATCCGTGAGTTACCAGACTTTTGGATTAGGTTTGAGTTTACGGTATA
>DGOK01000083.1 GCA_002389385.1 Rhodospirillaceae bacterium UBA4468
TCCGCGAGTACCTGCAGCTTACAGATGACACGTAAATACGAAGGCGCTGGTCTTGGCCTGCCATTAAGCCGTCGATTGGCAGAACTTCACCAAGCGCACTTAGAAATTAAAAGTGAAGTTGGGCAAGGCACAACAGTTCATGTCACATTCCCAGAAAAACGCGTCATCACAGATTTTGAGCCGTAACAAGACCAAGTTCCCAAGTATCGGGTGGGTTCAATAGTTTTTCTCCTTATCCTTATGCTCATAATAAATATGCGCATAATTATGGAGATTTTAGATGTCTGTTCAATACACGGGTAAATTCAAATTGGCTCAACCAACGCAAACGCATGCAAGACTTTATGATCAGATCGCAAAGGCGATTGATTTTGTTATCCATAGCCATCACGCCCAACCTGAGTTAGATGACATCGCCCAACATGTCGGTATGAGCCCACATCATCTACAGCGAACTTTCAGCGAATGGGCCGGGGTTAGTCCAAAAAAATTCTTGAAAGCTTTAACGTTAAACGATGCCAAGGCACGACTGCGGCATTCAGAAAGCATTCTTGATACAGCATTTGACGTGGGCTTGTCAGGACCTGGACGATTACATGATTTGTTTGTCAGTATAGATGCCGTCACGCCCGGTGAATACAAATCCAAAGGAGACGGGCTCAAGTTTCGTTACGGCGTTCATCCCTCCCCTTTTGGTCCGTGCTTAATCGTTGTTTCAGATCGTGGTTTAACAGGCCTTTCGTTTATCACCAAAAATCATGACACAGCATTGGATGAACAAAAAAATGGATGGGAAAATGCAATGTGGATTGAGGATATATCCGCAACCACGCCGTATGCGTTGAGTGCCTTCAGAGCGGGAGATACACCTTCTGGTGAATTAAAACTTTTGCTCAGAGGGTCAGAGTTTCGCGTCAAAATATGGGAAGCGTTGCTTCGGATCCCCGAAGGGGCAGTGACATCATATGCAGGATTGGCGTCTTATGTTGGGCGCCCAGGTGCAGCGCGTGCCGTCGCCAACGCTGTTGCATCTAATCTTGTTGGGTATATCATTCCTTGTCATCGCGTGATCAAAGATACTGGCGCCATCAGTGGGTATCGATGGCAACCCGTTCGAAAATCAGCAATTCTAGGGTTAGAGGCTGCTCGCCATCCGCAATCAGCACTGGAAACTGACACGCATACTACCTAAGTTCTCATCAAGGCATATTGCCAACATATCAAATGAGGAAAATGTAATGAGATACCTACACACGATGGTTCGTATTTCGGACGTTGATGCATCACTCAAATTTTACTGTGATGATCTTGGCCTTATAGAAACAAAACGCGTCGACCGCCCCGAACACGGTTACATGCTGATTTTTGTTGCCGCTAAGGATACGCCTGACGCAGAAGTAGAATTAACGTACAATTATGATCCCGAGGAATATTTTGGTGGGCGTAATTTTGGCCATCTCGCATTTCGCGTCGAGAATATCTATGAGACGTGCCAGCGACTTCAAGACGGCGGCGTGACGATCAATCGCCCACCGCGTGATGGTCGGATGGCGTTTGTACGTTCGCCGGATGGTATCTCAATTGAATTACTACAAGAAGGTGAGCCACTTGCTTCTGCCGAGCCATGGGCATCGATGGAAAACACTGGCAACTGGTAATTATTTTCGGCGGCGACGTTTGGGGCGCTCGGGTGCATTGGGATCAACTGGTTTTGGTTGATCAACAGGACCGAGCGTTGCCTCAATCTTAGAGCGTTCGGGCGGTGATCCTGGCTGATACCCGTCCAGCGCTTGCTTGATAGCTGCCAGATGGATTTCCGTCGTACCACAGCATCCACCAATAATTCTGGCACCTGCGTCACGGGCAAGTCTGGCGTAGGTCGCCATAATTTCTGGTGAGCCCGAATAGGCAATCTCATCGTCTTTGTATTCCGGTATGCCGCAATTTCCTTTAGCGACAATAACGTCATCGGCACCAGCTAAGCGTTTGAGACCCAAAACAGTATCGATCAACGTTGCCGGACCCACGCCACAATTGCATCCATAGGCCAGCAGGCTTGGGGACAGGCTTTGCGCAAACGTCGACGCGTCTTCAGGTGTTACACCCATCATCGTGCGACCGTTCGTATCAAACGTCATACATCCAACCACAGGAAGTCCGCACTGAGCCGCACCATGTGCTGCCGCAGCGTACTCTTCTTTCGATGACATGGTTTCGATCCAGATCACGTCAGCACCACCTTCAGCGAGTGCGACTGCCTGCTCGGCAAACACTTTTTGTGCCTCGGCATCGCTGAGGACGCCAACGGGCTCCATGATCTCACCTGTAGGCCCCATAGACCCCGCAACGACGACGGGGCGGTCCTGCTGATCTGCTACTCGCCGTGCAAGCTGGGCCGCGGCTGCATTAATTTCATGTACCCGGTCTTGATCACCATGAAGCTGCAATCTTAGGGCATTTGCGCCAAATGAATTGGTCAAAATAATATCTGCACCAGCATCGACAAACCCTTGATGCACACTCATTACTTTTTCAGGATTTGATATGTTCCATAAGTCGGGCGCTTCGCCCGTCTCGAGACCACGTTGAAAAAGACTGGTGCCCATCGCACCGTCGCAAAGAAGCCAGTCGCGATCGTTTAAAAGTTGCGCGAGAACATTTGACATATAATTGGCCCTAACGCTTCTGGCGCCGTTTTGTTTCCCGGCGTCGCCCACCGCCGCTCTCGGCACGTCGGTCGCGTAATTTATCCAAAATTTCAAGACGTGTTGCAGCATCGGCACGTCCCCAAATGGCTATTTCTTCACGGGTTCTCAGGCACCCAGTACAGAGCCCAGACTCGGCGTCGAGCTCACAAATGCTAATGCATGGGCTTTCTATCGTTTGCTGTTCGTTCATCGGCCTGAATTCCCTTCAACTTTGGACATAATCGGCATTGCGTGACAATGCAAGGAATTGCCGTTTCTGGGCTCGCACCATCAGAAAGTTCACGTTATACTTTCCTCATGAAACCTTTACCACATGATGGCCCGGCACTCCTTGGCCCAGATGACCCACCCACGTTCGAAGTCATAAACCGCGAGGGTGGTGCGCACATACTTTTGGTTTGTGATCATGCCAGCCGTGAAGTGCCTAAATCACTCAATCATCTTGGCCTTGGCGCTGAAGCGTTCGAGCGGCACATCGCTTATGATATTGGCGCGGCGGCTGTCACACGAGGCCTCGTAGAACGGCTGGATGCGCAAGCTGTTCTCGCTGGATATTCAAGGCTCGTCATTGACGTTAATCGCCCGCCCGGACACCCGGAAAGTATTGTTCCTGAAAACGACAGTATTCCCGTTCCAGGCAATCAGAACCTGACCGACGAGGCCCGCCGCCAACGAGTACGTGAATTGTTTGAGCCTTATCATGACTCTGTCAATCGTGCGTTGGCCAGATTATGGAACCGTGGCCCGGCGCCCGCCATCTTTTCAGTTCATAGCTTTAGCCCATACTTTGGAGACAAGTCGCGCCCTTGGGACATCGGTGTCTTATGGAACCGGGACCCACGGATCGCGATCCCGCTTATGGAACATTTGGAGCGCTATGACCTTCGAGTTGGTGATAACGAGCCCTATTCAGGCCATGACCTCGCTTACACCGTCGATATGCACGGATCAGCAAGTGGTATTTCAAACTGCGCTATTGAGATTAATCAGGATCAGTTGATGGATAGGGACGGTATTTTACGCTGGGTCGATATACTTTCCGAGTGCATTCTCCCAATCCTCGACATGCCGGGCTTACACCGGATTGAGCGTTTCTGATGGTTGGCGGCGCACCCACTTTAAGCGTCGGCATTGAGGAGGAATACCTTCTTGTCGATCTTGAGACTCGCGCTTTGGCGACCGATCCACCGCGTGAGTTCTTTGATGAATGCTATAGCCGATTGGGCGATCAGGCAGCACACGAATTCCTGAAATCACAAATCGAAGTGAACACTGCCGTCGCGCAATCAATCCCTGAAGCCACCGAAATGCTGATTGATCTCCGCACAGCAATTGTTGAGACGGCGCACAAGTATAACCTCACCCCCATCGCCGCATCGACCCATCCATTCTCACATTGGTCAGAACAAGGCCACACCGAGCAAGAGCGCTATCACACCATTGCCCATGATATGCAGGCTGTCGTACGCCGCTTGGTCATTAGTGGCATGTATGTCCATGTGGGTATCGAGGATGACGAACTGCGCATCGATTTGATGAACCAGGTGACATATTTCCTGCCGCATTTATTGGCGCTGACGACCTCTTCACCATTACAGCAGGGAGAAAACACAGGCATAAGTCTTATCGCCTGAGTGTCTGGGATGAGATGCCTCGGACAGGTCTTCCCAATCCTTTTGATAGTTATTCAGAGTATGCACGCCATGTTCGTGTACTTGTTGATGCCGGTATTATTGAAGATGCAACGAAACTCTGGTGGGATATTCGGCCGAGCGGGCGCTATCCGACGTTGGAAATGCGCATAGCTGATGTCTGCACAAACATCCACGACGCAGCTGCCGTCGCAGCCTTATATACATGCATACTCCGGATGCTCTGGCATCTTAAGACGCACAACCAACGCTGGCGTCAATATGCCATCATGTTAGTTGCAGAGAATAGATGGCGCGCACAACGGTATGGGCTTGATGAAGATCTGGTTGACTATGGACGTGGACAAATTGTGCCTTATGCAGAGCTTATCGACGAACTCATCGACTTGGTCAGCGAAGACGCTGAGGCCATGAACTGCATTAAAGAATCAATACATCTCAAAACAATCGTTTCTCACGGGACAAGTGCACACCGACAAGTCCGTTGCTTCGACGAAGCATTGGCATCCGGTGATGATAAGAAGACCGCATTGATTAAGGTTGTCGATCATCTGATTGCCGAAACTCAGGATTTTTCCACAGTTTAATAAAAATATGCATCCCTGGTGACATGGGTCGCATCTTTTTAAAGCTAACGGTTATATATCCTTAACGATACAAGTCCTCATGTGTTCACAGTGGCAGTAGCGGAGAGGCGATATGGTTAAAATCATGTGGAATGGATATATTCGAGATCAGCTTCATTGGGCTGAGAAACTCGCTGCGATTGCCCTTTATACGAAGCTCGCCGATAAGGCACTGTCAAATGCACAAAGTGTGACGAACGCACAAATGTTAGCAACGGGCATTATGCTGCCGGAAGTTTGTGCATAATCATCTTGCTGCGTTTGAAATTGTCACTTTCTCGATAAAAACTGTCTATTCATCGCGATACACCGTCTAAACGTGTTTGCTAGACTTCCCGCATGACTGATGCAAAACGTAATTTCCTATTCCTGAATGTCGGGCACTTTCTCGATCATTTTTTCATGCTCATTTTCACGACTGCCGTTCTGACGATGGAAAGTGAATTTGCAGACTCTTATGGTCGCCTCATATTGCTGACGACCTGGAGCTTCTTTTTCTTTGGTGGCGCATCTTTGCCAGCTGGATGGCTTGGCGATAAATGGAGCCGGCATGGCATGATGTTCGTATTTTTTATCGGAATCGGATCAGCATCAATCCTGACCGGCTTTGCCTTAGAACCTCTGCATATCGAGATCGGCCTCGCCCTGATAGGCGTATTTGCCGCAATATATCATCCCGTCGGTTTGGCGCTTGTTGTTGAAGAAGCCAGCCGTGTTGGCCGCGCCCTAGCTATCAATGGTGTTTGGGGAAATATGGGGGTTGCCGCAGCAGCCCTGACCACAGGTGCTATTGCTGAAGTATATGGTTGGCGGATGGCCTTCATCATTCCAGGCATTGTCTCTGTAGGTGTCGGCCTCATGTATGGCGTGCAGCTTTTAAAGGGGACTGGCGTTGATGCCTCAGGTGCAAAAAAGAAGACGGCTGCCGTTGTTCCTATATCCGTTCAACAACGCGTTTTCCTGTTCCTTATCATCGCACCGCTAGTGGGTGGTCTGATCTTTAATGCGACAACCATCTCTTTGCCAAAAATCATGGACGAGCGACTTTCGTCATTATTCACTGACACATCAGAGATCGGTATGATCGCAGCGCTGATTTTTGGCTGTGCAGCGTTTGCTCAACTCGCTGTTGGTGAGTTATTGGATCGATATCCGACCAAGCGCATCTATGTCGGCCTCGTTGCCGCCCAATTGATCATGTGTACCATCGCAATCTCGACCTCTGGCTGGTCAGCCTTGGCCGTTACACTCCCCCTCATGTTGGCAACCTTCGGGATTATTCCAGTCAATGACTGGATCGTTGCGCACTTCATCAGTAAAGAATACCGATCACGTGTTTATGCGGTGAAGTCGGTGTTTGCACTTGGTATTGGCGCTGTTGCAGTTCAGATGACAGGCCGCTTGTATGAGACGTCCGACAGCTTTGATTCATTGTTTATGGTTTTGGCCGGTGCCGCAGCGATTGTCCTGGTCGCAACACTTATTCTCATACCATCCCGAAAGCCAGAAACCCCACCACCAACGCCAGCTGAGTAGGCTTACTCAGCGACTTGATGCCGCTCAACAGCAGCTTTCAGAGAGTGCACCAATTCCTTGCCGACTTTGCCGTCGCTTCCAGATATTTTCTCTCGGATAACGGCGCGCATCATATCAATGTGTGCGCGCACGACCTCAACCTGATTGTCCGTAACGGGACATCCTTCAAGCGTTGAGTCATAAAGCATCTTGCCTGCAACCGAGATAAGCGGATATCCAAACGTACCGCCCTGCCCTCGCAGTTCGTAGGCAAGCTCATTGATCCGGCAAACTGAAGGGTTCTTTTATCTGGCTCCTCCATTGCCCGTTCACAGAGCGTCGCCAAATTCGCCAAATACTTTTGTGCCCATTCCGCAAAATCGAGCACAGCGCGCTCAAGACTTTCTTCAGCCTCCGCCAGAATGTTATCAGGCAATGTTGGGGGCCCGGAGCAAATATCGTTACCTGCCCGCTCTTTAAGCGTATTTGGAAGTTGAAAGCACCACACGTCGCTGACGTTCTTGGCCTTCACCGTCTTTTCTGCCGAATACACCATCGTCACGTGGTCCGTACCTTCACGGCGACGTTCCTTATCATTGGGTGCACCAGAGCGCTGAGTTCGACGTCGATCTGGGCCAAAATATTTTTGTGTCGCTATGAAAGATCGTGGTTGTTCAATGACTTTCGCCAAATGCAAAAATACAGAATTGACTGAAAATGGTTTGGCGAGAAATTCCGTCGTGCCTAAATCGCGTGACGCCGTGACATAGTCACGATCCGCAGCGCCAGAAAGCATCACGAACGGCACAAATCGATTTGGAGATTCCGTGGCTGTCCGCACCCAACGCAGCAAAATCAATCCGTTGATCGGTGACATCAGCAAATCAGATATAATAATGTCTGGCCCCGGATTATGATCTTTTTTCTGGACCTTGAGCCACTCGATAGCTTCTTCACTATTTTTCGCCGTCGTAAGTCTCGCGATTTTCAGCTGGCGAAGTAAAGTTTCAAAGGTTTGGCGAATGAAACGTTATCCTCAACAAGCAGGACCGTAAATCTATCTAATCGATATTCGCCCACTCCATTCCCCTGTTCGTATCAGAATCAGCCCACATCTAGAAGATATCGCATTCTGTTTGAACAGGGCAAGATAGCTATCATTTATACACAAGAGAACCCCTTGCAGGCATTGCATAGCAGCGCTACCTTGCTGGCTCTTGAAGCCAATTTTAGTGCGGAGATATGAACCATGGCGGACGTCGGCGGTGTCGCAAGTGATCGACTTAAATCCTTTATTGAGCGAATCGAGCGCTTAGAAGAAGAGAAAGAAGCCCTTTCGGGCGATCTCCGTGAAGTTTACTCCGAAGCAAAAGGTACTGGCTTCGATGTGAAGGTCATGCGTCAGATCATTCGCTTACGAAAGATGGATTCCAGTGATCGTAGCGAGATGGAAGAACTCATCGATGTCTACAAACGCGCCCTGGAAATGCTTTAACGTTCACCGTCTCTTAATTGAAAACGTTCCCCAATAAATGCGTCTTCGAGGAGTTCGTTATGTGACGGCTCTTCTCTGATCACATCTGATGGATAGACGTGTTTTGAGATGAATTGGCGTTCGAGAAACTGATCATTCAGAATATCAAATGGCTGAAAGTTATCAATGATATCGGCGCCATTAATCACCGTCTCCAGAAACGCTTTTTCCAATCCAGGCCCCATATAGGTCTCGATCACGACTTGTGATGGCAACGTCAAAGGCGTCGGCAAATCATGGCCAACACCACTAATTCGTAATGTTTGATAGGCACGGTCAATAGAGGCGACGGCAGCCTTTGTATGCGCCAGGACTTTGCCTGCTGGCCCCGTCCTTTGCGGCAACAACGTCACGAAATCACTGTCTGCATTTTCAATACGCCCAGCAAGCCGCGCAGATTTCATAGAGATCGTTGTATTATTCAACTGGATTGAAAAATCGCCGATACTCGATGCAGGCGCGCCACTGATACAAACGAACTTCCCATAAGTTACTGTGAAACATGCGAAGTCTTCATAAGGCTCATGACGATAGCCAAATGCATCAACGGACATTTGACTGTTCTCACTGAGGGCAAACCTACTCCCATCCAAAAACTCAATATAAACAAAGCTAGCATCAGCAGTCTGGATTTGATCTTTAACCTGGACATAAGCACCGCGAACAAGCAGTCCGTCACCCAGAGCCTTGGAACGCGCGGACACATCGCCGCTTACATTTACGCATTTACCAACATTTTTCATATCAAGGAATCGTACTACCTTGCGCTGACCCGGGCAAAGTGATCCAGCGGCACCCAGATAAGCGAAAGGCCGACATTAAGCCGGCCTTCACTTTGTAGAACTTATTTTTCAGTGAGCGTCTTAAGGTCTGCTCCACCCGTTGCCGTATGACATGCGATGCAGCCTTTTTCAGCACCCTTCACGAAGTGACCCGCAATCTTGGCACCTTTTGGATTTTTATCGAGTTCACCTTTGGCGTTATACTTTGCCCAAAACCAGTTTTGGTTTTCATCATCATAACCATTTTCACGCTTAAACATAACCGTATAAGCACCCAGGTTTTTATTGGGGTTGTCGTAGACACTTTCGACACTGATGCCTTCGCCACCGTGATTGGCTTTAACCAAAACACGTACCGTACGCCCATCTACGTTCACATCCGTTCCCAAAACCTGTTGAATCCCACCATGTGGCGGATTGCCTTCAAATGGTTGAGCGTGAATTCTATTTGGGCCAACAAATTTTTCACTTTCAAGAACTGTCCAAAGCTTCATCGCGAATGCGACATCCTCATCAACTTCGAACGCCTTCATTTCTTGGGCGCTTGCAGCACCAACATGTAATACCGTTGCTATGGCGAATGCCGATATTTGCTTGATCATAAAAGAATACTCCCTCGTAGTTTCTGTAAAGAGCCCCAAATTTTACTCACCTACGAGGAACCATACGCGTCATAAACATGCTGCATAGCCCCTCTCACGGGACCGTGAAACAAGTTCACCACATTAGGAATTGATGTATTAGATGACGGTTTATTAGGGTTTGCAGGCGCTACGAAGACCGAGAGAGCACGGCAACAGCTTCAACGTGATAGGTCATTGGAAATTGATCAACCGGCGTGATGTGATCAATTGTATACCCTCCATCAACAAGGATGCGCAGGTCACGCGCAAGCGTTGCAGGGTTACAAGATACAGCAATGATTTTTGGGACCACGCTATCAGCCAGATATTCGGCCTGACCCCTGGCACCTGCGCGCGGCGGATCAAAAATGACTGCATCCAGTCCGACCAGATCAGTGGAAAAAATGGGGCTTTCTTTAAGGTCGCGCACCTTGGTCTCAATGCGTCCACCCAGATCATGACGTCCAGCTGCACGGTTTAACGCTACGATCTGATCGGCGTGATCGTCGACGGCAAGTACGTGCTTACCCATTCGCGCGAAGTGAAACGTAAATGTCCCGACACCACAATAAAGATCAGCAACCCGCCTCGCATCGCCAACACCTTCGCTGACCAGTTCCTGCAATGTTTCCTGACCCACGCGGGATGGCTGAAGGAATCCACCAATCGGCAAGGCGATCTGTACATCACCGAAATTGAGCACAACATCACGGCGGGCCGATATAGGTTCGGGCGACTGTCGACTTCGCTGCCATGCGAGGCGCGCAATATCATGTGTCTCCGCAAATTGAGCCAATGTTTCACGTTTCTCTAGATCTAATTCGGCATCGGATATAATGACGATCTCAAGCGCATCTTCATTCGCGGCCGTCATTGCAATGTCAGCACGGCTGGGCGTCGGCAAGATAACTTTGGCCAGCTCACGAAGAGGTGCCCAGAGTTTCGCCAACGGCTCAACCAGCAACGGACATCCATCCATGCCAACAATGCGGTCAGCATAAGCCTCGTTATACCCAAGTACCGGCCCGTCCTGCGTCATGACGAGGGCAAGCGTTGCACGGCGCCTGGATGCAATTTGCATTTGGCGCAGAGGACGCAATTCGAGATCAAAACCATGACGCGACAACGCCGTCTTTACGTACTGGATTTTCCATGCGGTATAATCTTCTGCTGGCAAATGCTGTAACTGACATCCACCGCACTTCCCATAGACACCACAAATCGGCTCTGACCGAGGTTGTTGTTTTTGGTATTCAAGGACACTGCCTGTAAGGCCATCGCCGCGTTTGCCACCGGGCTGCACGGAGATTTCATCACCGGGGAGGGTCAGGGGCACAAAAACACGTGTCCCATCAGCCAACAAGGCCTCGCCATCGCCTTGCTGAGCAATCTTGGTGATCACAACATTTTCGGATGCACGCACTGGTGCTGGGCGCGTTTTATGGCCGCGCTTTCGTCCCCGAGGCTTACGGCTCATAAAGTGCGCAAATCTTGTAGAAGATTAGAGAAAATCACATTAAGTGACTTGTTTAATGCATCGACTGCTGAGGCAACACCTGGTGAAGCCTGCGCCGTTTCTTGAGCATATGATTTCAAAAACAAAAGTTTCCCATCCTTGATCCGGCGTATTGCAACTTCCAACTCAAGTCGCGTTCCATTTGTTGAATCTAAGACTTGTTCAAGTGTGCGAATACGACCCGTCATAACATAAGCTGGATCCAATCGCATCTCAGGAACAACAATGCTAACCGAAACTTTCGCAGAACGCAGATATGTCACTAGCTCATCGCGCAACATGATCGTCGGGGCTTGCGTCCAGAAATGATAATTGTATTCACGGAGTTGATTAGGGTCGCCAGCTTCGACATAGACGATCGGACGTCCCGCCGTCAGGCCATCTGCCGTAAATCGTTCGATCTCGAATGTGCCTGCAAATTTTGGCGCTGCTAAAGCTTCACCGCTAAAGACAGCCTGCAATCGATAATAGCGATCAGACGGCACCGGTGCTTGCGTTGCACATCCAGCCAAGATCAACATCATTGCCGCAATAAGTGTAGATGTTGCACATCCACGTTTTAGGAACGGCCACCGATTTGTGCGTATCATTTGACTGCTCCTTTATCTTCAGGCGACGTTCCACCCAATAACAACCCGGGGTTCTGTCTGATTTGACGACTGAACTCATACAGGTTTCGCGCTGCACCATCCATGTTTTGGTTGATGGCATCAATATTCCGCGCCACGGATTCAACAATATATCGGCTTTCCTTGGCCGTCCGGGCAATATCCCCATCCGCATCCAAGACCAGGTCATCTATATCTTTCAAGATTGAATTCATCGTGATCAAGACAGTATCAAATTTCTGCGTGGCCGCGTTCAAATTATCAACCATACCAATAATTTTCTTTTGATTGGCTGGCGTCAAAATTTCGTTGAGCCGTTTACTGGTCACATTGACGTCACTCAATATGCTGTCGAGCTTGGTCGCAATACTTGGAATACGGTCTTTCAGGTCAGCCATGACCGAGCGTGCCATTCCCATGGTATCACGCGCATCCGCAGCAATCAGACGCCCCTCGCCCCCCTCTTCGAGAAAGGTGTTTATTTCGAGGATAGTCCCATTCACGTTCTTTAGAAGTGGTTTCAGATAATTATTCGAAAGATCACCGAAATCACCAGCGACATTTGCGACGGCGGCAAACATGTCTGCACGCTCCGCAGCTTCAACTTCAGAGCCAGCCTTCAAGGGCGTTGCGCTCTCACCGGCTTCAATGGCCAGTGTCACTGCAGCAAGTAGACCCGGCGCAGCAATTTCTGCAACACTATCTTCAGGGATTTTCCATCCCTCGGTGATATCGAAATTAACGCGAAAGCGCATACGGCCATCGTGTTCTTCAGGCGTCACCTCGATCACCTGACCAATCGGATAGCCCTCGTAGACAACCTGTGTGCCGAACTTAACCCCTGTCACGTTGGAGTAATATGCATGATATTCATCTGTCGCCCCTGTACGACCCGTTAGCACGGCGATGGCGGCGATCAGGCCGACAATCATGGTCAGCACGAATAACCCGACAATGAAGTAATTGATTTTGCTCGTTCTCACATGCTCGTCCTCATAAATGCGCGATCCCTGGATTCGTCTCGCCAACTAGTCGGCTGAGGTACTCATCAGGGTCCATCGTGTCTTCTTCAGGGGTGCGATTTAACAACGCTTGTACTCGAGGGGACTTTGACACCAACACTTCTTCGACAGTGCCGATCATCAAGATTTCACCGCGGTCTAATATCGTAATTCTGTCTGCAATTTTGAACGCGCTATCAAGTTCGTGGGTCACAACCACAATGCTCATGCCCATGGCGTCACGCATATCCAAGATGAGATCATCCAGGGCAGATGCGACAACCGGGTCCAGACCTGCTGACGGCTCGTCGCAGAAAAGTACCTTCGGATCCATCACAATTGCACGTGCAAACGCCGCCCGCTTGATCATGCCTCCGGATAACTCAGACGGCATCAAATCTTCAAACCCGGACAACTCGACAACTTCCAATTTGATCCGCGCCATGATTTCCATCGTCAGCGCATCGAGTTCAGTATGTTCATAAAGCGGCAACATAATGTTCTCGCCAACCGTCATCGAGCTGAACAACGCGCCTGACTGAAAAGCTACGCCGAGCTTCTTACGCACATCGAGAAATTCCTGGCGCGTAATTTGATCTATATCGTGATCAAGGATACGCATCGTCCCAGAGGTTTTTTCCTCTAACGCCATCAGATGACGCAGCAAAGTCGATTTACCTGAACCCGACCCGCCCATGATCACCATGATTTCGTTCTCATGCACCTCAAGGCTGACGCCCTTAAGGATCATTCGGTCCCCGTAGTGCGTGACCAGGTCTTCGACTTCGATCACATTACCCGGTCCAGTGGTGGGCCGTTCACGTGTTGCGCGTTCTTCTAATATATTTGCAGGGTTTCTCATCTGATCCCCTTACCGAGTCGCGACGAATGCAAAGATCATATCGGTCACAATGATCGCGGAAATAGCCTGCACCACTGAACGTGTCGTGGCCTTGCCAACACCTTCGGCACCGCCTTGAACACCCGCACCGTTTACAACGCCAATGACGGCAATTAACACCGCAAAGATTAAGCTTTTCCCAAGCCCGTGCCAAAGATCATCCAGAGAGAGAATATCGATGGTATCGCGTGTATATGCCGCCATAGAAATACCAAGGTCTGCGTTCACATAAAGACCTGCTGCAAACAACCCCATGAACATGCCCAGCAATGTCAGGGCTGGTACCATAACAATCATGGAAATCATCGCAGGGACGACAAGGAATCGTGTTGGGTTAATCCCCATCACCTTAAGCGCGTCAATTTCTTGGTTGATCTTCATCGTACCAATGCGCGCGGCCAAAGCTGATCCTGAACGTCCGGCGACAAGAATACCTGTAATCAATGGTGCGAATTCTCGAACAACAGAGAACGCGATACCGATCGTGACCCGGCTTTCAGCGCCAAAAATACGAAGTGTATGGATACCTTGAATAGCCAACATCACACCGATCGTGCCGGTCAGCATGATAATAATGGGAATGGCTGCGACGCCGATTTCCATCATCTGCTGAATAACAGCTCCAATGCGGACAGGCTGGCGTTCACGCACACCGAAAAGTATCCAATAGATACTTTCGGCAATGATGACACCACCATTACCGACGGATTCAACGAAGCTGACGGTGGCCTTGCCAACACCTTCAACTTTCTCCGCCGCAGATAGCTTTTGCTCTGCCATTTTATGGCCCCCGTTCCTCGAAACTACTGCATGCCTTACGCGACAGCAGCCACCCCTTCGTCAACAGTATCACAAATTTTGAACACGCGATCTAGGCGTGCGAGTTGCAAGACCCGTAATGCGCCTTCACTCAGAGATACCAAGGCCATTTTCTGACCAGATTTCTTAGCGCTTTGCAGGCATTCGACCAACGAGGCAACACCAGACGAGTCGATATAGCCGACCCCTGCGAGATTAACTAAAATCCCTGTGCCATTACCGACAATCGCCAGTAGTGCCTTGCGAGCATCCGGTGATGTCTGCAGGTCAATATCCCCTGTAAATGCGATGATCGTTGCGCTCTCAGCGCTTGATACGACATGTTCCATATAACCGTTAGCTCCCAAACTTTTTAACGAGACGTAATAGATTGCCGCCATCTATCGGCGGCGGCAAGAAATCAACTTCATCCATGACTTCACGGATTAAATGCGTACCCAACCCACCTGGACGTAAATCATCCAGATCGCGTGGTTTAATCTTAGATATATCGACAGGATCTGCAAAATCACGAACAACTACGATCATAGCATCCGAGCGCCGACGAATCTCGATAGAAATATCACCCTCGCCCTCACTGCCATAAGCATGGCGAATAACATTCTGGCACGCTTCATCAACAGCCAGCACGATGTCACCTGTATCCTTATCAGAAAATCCGCAAAATAATGCCGTTTCTTTAACCGCATTCCGCACCAGACGTAATCGATTTGCCTTCGCCGTCACACGGAGTTGCAGAACTTTCTCGCCTAAGGCACCTGTCGCACCAGCTTCAGCATGACTGTCACTAGCGTTCTTTGTATGCGTCGCAGTGCCATCATCAATCGCGATCAGTGTAACGTCATCACGCAATGCACCTCCGGCACCACCAATCCGATCTCGGACTTCATTGAGAACGCCCTGAATACCCGTATCACCAGCGTTCTTTATAAGATCTTTGAGACCATCTATGCCCAGCTCTACACCTTCGGAAATATATCCTTCGGTCACACCATCTGTGAAAATGAATAGCTTGCCACCATCAAGATCGATTTCGGTCTCGGGGAAGCCGTCTTCATCGATCAGTGCTGGCGAGATACCAAGGGGCGGCGCTTCGGCTTCGATAGCTGTATAATTGCCGTCTTTATCAACAACCAACGGAGGCTCGTGCCCCGCATTCGCCAACCGCACATACCCGCTTTCAGGATCATAAATGCCGTGCACTAACGTCACGAACATGCCCCGCGTTGCGGTTTCGCATACTTCCTCGTTGACCAAGGTCAGCAAACGGCCTGGTTCCTTAATGGATTTTCCGAGGCAGCGCAAAAGACTGGCGGTCTTTGCCATCATCAATGCGGCATTCATACCTTTGCCGGAAACATCGCCAAGTGTGAAGGCGACCCGCCCATCATCAAGCGGATAGAAATCGTAAAAATCACCCGACACCACGCGCGCCGGAAGGTTCACACCTTTGACCGGGAAGTCACTTTCTTTTGTGTCAGGTAATAACGAGCGTTGAATTTCTGCGGCCAGTTCCAGTTCACGCTTCACGCGTTCCTGTTCAACAAGCTCTGCCGCCATACGTGCGTTGAGTACAGCCAAGCCCGCCGAGAAAGATAACGCCTGCAAAAGGTGCAGATCATTGTCATCGAACAGGCCATCGCCACCACGTTTATTAATGAGCTCAATCGCGCCGATCCGCTCACCCTTCACGCTCATTGGGGCACATAGAATAGACTTGGTTTTAAAGCCCGTTTCGCTATCGACCGATGCGTCGAAATCCGGGTCCTTGGAAACATCACGGACAATACGTCCTGCATCACGTTGCACGCAGAACCCGACAATTCCCTGATCAGCGGCGAGCTTCAGCCCTGTGATCTCGACCGGCCCAATACACGCGTCACATTCGAGTTCCTGCCCGCACGGAGAGAGCATGAAAAGAGCCCCCGCTTCGGCATCTACATAATCTGTAATGCGTTCAACGGCTCGCTTAAGGGTGACTTCTAATTCTTGATTTGACGCAAAGTCCCGGCCCATATCGGCCAGTAATTCCAGATGATTATGCACAGCAGCTGGGGCAACGCCCATCGGCGCACCACCTGTCACAATCGGATCATTAACTTCAGCACTCACCATGCCTGGAACTATGCCCGTAAAGACCCTTGCGGGCAAATACGGATAGCATAAGCCTAAGAGAACATCAGGCTCTGATAATGAACAACCTAAAATCTAGATGCGCACTTTCGCATAAGACCCCGGTGCGTCTTCAATCACCTTGAGCTTACCATCACCAGGCTTGCGTGCGGGAACTTGGCCGTTGCTGTGTTTTGCCACCCACTTTTGCCAATCCGGCCACCACGACCCCTCATGTTGCTTGGCGCCATCAAAGAATGCATCCGGGTCTTCCGGGACCTTCGCATTCGTCCAATAGCAATATTTATTGGCCGCAGGGGCATTGATCACACCGGCAATGTGACCACTGGCCGATAGCACAAATTTCTTCGGTCCTTGGTATAACTGTGTCGCCATGTAGGTCGATTTCCAAGGCGCGATATGGTCATCTTTTGTCGATAGCCAATATACAGGTGTTTTGATCTTGGTAAGGTCAATTGGTACCCCACCCATCGTGATGCCACCCGGTTCAACCAGCTTGTTCTCAAGATACATTTTCCGCAAATATAGTGAATGCATCATTTTAGGCATCCGCGTGTTGTCTGAGTTCCAATACAGCAAATCGAACGCCATAGGCTCGCGACCCATCAAATAATTATTTACAACAAACGACCAGATCAGGTCGTTATCGCGCATCATGTTGAACACCTGCGACATATACTGACCATCGAGGAAACCGGTCTTTTCCATGTGTTCATCGAGGCGCTGTAACTGCTTCTCGTCAATGAACACGCCAAGCTCACCTGGTTCAGAGAAATCGACCATGGTCGTAAAAAACGTTGCTGATTTTACCCGGTTATCCTTTTTTGCCGCCATGTAAGCCAGCGTTGATGCCGTTAAGGTACCGCCAATGCAGTACCCAATGACATTAAGGTCTTTCTCGCCGGTTGCCTTTTCGATGGCATCCATCGCTTCAAGCAGGCCTTCGAGCATATAGTTTTCGAACTGCTTATCCGCATGTCGCTCATCAGGATTTACCCACGCGATCACAAACACAGTGTGCCCCTGATCCGTCGCCCATTTAATGAATGAGTTCTTGGGCTGGAGATCGAGAATATAAAACTTATTGATCCAAGGCGGCACAATCAGCAATGGCCGCTTGGCGACTTCTTCGGTTGTCGGATCATACTGGAGCAATTGCATCAGATCGTTCTGATAGACAACTTTACCCGGCGTCACAGCAACATTGACCCCAAGCTCAAATGCTTCGGTGTCCGTCATGGAAATTCGGAGTTCGCCTTTGCCTTTTTCCAAATCCTTCAACAACTGATCCAGGCCTTTTATCAGACTCTCCCCTTTGGTCTCTGCCGCAGCTTTTAAGACTTTTGGGTTGGTCGCCGCAAAATTCGTCGGTGACATCGCGTCTAGGCACTGGCGCGTATAAAATTCCAGCTTTTCTCGAGTTTTTGGATCAGTATCGTCAACGTCACGTACCTGCGTTGTCATCCAATCAGACGCCAACAGGTAAGATTGCTTAATATAATCAAAGACAACATCTTCAGACCATGCATCATCTTTGAAGCGTCTATCGTCGCGCGCGGGCTCAATCACCGGGGCAACGTCTTCGACCGCCATGCGTTTTGCCGTCGCTTGCCAAAGGTCTGCATACCCTTGCATCAACTTGGATTGGGCTTCCATGAACTTCGCCGGGTCGGACATCATTTTAACTGACGCATCCATGAACATTTTGCTGATCTCAACCGGGTCAGCGACGCTATATCCTACGCCCGCTTTTTGCCGCTCGAGGAATGCACTTACAATCCGTTGAGACCGCTCTGCGAAATCCGCGTATGTTTTGGTATTCTTCTCGACATCAAACAGCGCATTCTGATCATTGTTATTTTTATCTGCCATCGTGCTTTCCCCCACATTCATCGATACTGTAGCACATTAACGCCTGAATTATTAGATTTGCTCTCGGCCCGCGCTGACTATAAGAAATCATGATGTCTTTTTTATTATCGCTCACAAGATCCCCTTCACGTTTGATTGCTTGCCTCACAACAGCAACGGCATTGCTTCTTATTGCCATGCCAACGCCAGAAGGAATTCCCCCCAATGCATTAACGGGGGCGGCACTCTGTCTGCTAGCCATTGGCCTATATGCAACGGCCGTCATTCCTGAATATCTGACGGCACTCGTGTTCTTTACGCTGGCGATGATTTTAGGCACTGCGGATGCCAATGTTGTCTTCTCTGGGTTTCACTCTGCCGCATATTGGCTTGTTTTTGGTGGCCTGGTCGTTGGCGTTGCTGTTCAGAAAACTGGCCTTGGCCTTCGTATCGCGACCTCGATCACTTCACGCCTTGCGCAAAGTTATACTCAAACAGTGATTGGTATTGCCCTTGTTGGTATTGCGCTGGCTTTCGTTATGCCGTCAACAATGGGACGCGTTGTTCTGCTCGTTCCCATTGTCTTGGCGCTTTGCGAGAGCCTTGGATACGAGAAAGGAACGCCTGAACGCTCTGGTTTGATTCTCGCAATGGCCTGTGGCACTTGGATGCCTGCGAACTCGGTTTTGCCGGCAAACGTCCCAAACATGGTCCTCGTCGGTGTTTCTGAAAATTTATTCGGCGTCACATTTAATTACGGCGAATACCTGCTGATGCACATGCCTGTAAACGGCATCCTCAAGCTCGCACTTATTATCGGCCTCATCCTGGTTATCTTCCGGTCCACAGGACGTACGCAGGCTGCACCAACGTCGGAAGAAGACGTAAAACCTCTTTCGCGCGATGGGCGACGTCTGGTGATTATCCTCGGCATAACGTTTGCCTTTTGGACAACCGATTTCATCCATCATATCTCACCTGCATGGATTGCTATGGCCGCAGCTATGGTCTGCTTGTGGTCCGGCATTGGTCTTATTGATGGAGATGACATAAAGGCCAGATTTAATTTCCCATCGACAATATATGTCGCAGGCATCTTGAGTTTAGGCGCCTTGCTGGTGGAAACAGGTGCCGGAGATATTGCAGGAGAATGGTTATTGGCACACATCACGTTCTCCAAAGATACACCCTTTATGTCCTTCGTCTCGATGGTCGGACTGGGTACTGCGGCAAACATTGCGACGACGGCCCCTAGTGTACCTGCCGTAATCGCCCCCCTCGCCGCAGATATCGCTGCATCCTCAGGGCTGCCATTGAAAACAGTCCTGATGAGCCAAGTGATCGCCTATTCAACGGTCATCCTGCCTTATCAGGTGCCACCGTTGATCGTTGCCATGCAATTGGGCGGTATTCCTATTAAGGACGGCGCCAAGATGACTGTTGCTCTGGCAGCGGTCTCACTGTTGATCCTTGTGCCCCTGAACTATCTTTGGTGGTCCTGGCTTGGGCTAATGCAGTAACACGCAAGCCAAAGAAAAAGGCCGGTGTTTCCACCGACCTTAATCCAAAAAATTCATGCGTTGTTTAGAACGCGTAGCCTGCTGAGCCCCACCAGTAAACGGCGCAGAACAGGAACAACCATACAACGTCAACGAAGTGCCAATACCAGGCAGCGGCTTCAAAGCCGATATGACGCTCTGGTGAGAAATGGCCCTTAACTGTGCGGACATAACATACAGCCAGGAAGATCGTTCCGACGATCACATGGAAGCCATGGAAACCCGTCGCAAGATAGAACGTGGAAGAATAGATCCCGTCCTTAAATCCGAATGTTGCATGGCTATACTCATAGGCCTGACATGCCGTGAAGATGACACCAAGGATCACAGTCCAAAGCAGGCCAGTTGCGGCGCGCTTGTTGTCACCTAAGCGAATAGCATGGTGTGCATACGTCACCGTCACACCTGATGTCAGTAGAATAAGCGTGTTGAGGAATGGAAGTGTCCACGTTGGCAAAGGAACCACACCTTCTGGCGGCCACATTGGCGACGCCACGAAGCTCAGGAATGGAACAGATGCGTTGAAGTAAGCCCAGAAGAACGCAAAGAAGAACATAACTTCTGAAACAATGAACAACAGCATACCCATGCGAAGACCGTGCTGAACAGCTTCGGTATGGTCATGGCCATTGCCAGCTTCGCTGATAATATCACGCCACCATAGGATGGAAAACGTGACAACCAACGTTAAGCAGATCATCATGGCAATCATTGACGAGCCATGCATATACAAAATTGCTGCAATCGCCAGCGCAAAGGCACCTAGGCTCGATAAAAACGGCCATGGGCTTGGATTGACGATATGATATGGATGACTTTTTGCACCACTCATCGAATATTCCCCCTCGGGTTCTCTAATAATTCACGATGAAATCAACAATATACAGAATCGACTTCACTAACCTTTTTTTCCACTCGCAGACATTGTCACGCTCTCCGAGACTTTCGCTTCAGGTTCATCCACGGGATAAAACGTATAGGAAAGTGTGATTGTCGTAACATCACGGGTATTAGCTTCTTCATAAATTGCTGGATCAATATAAAATGAAACCGGCATATCAATTGATTCGCCTGGCTGTAACACTTGCTCAGTAAAGCAAAAGCAGTCAATCTTTACGAAGAACTGGCCTGCCTTGAGCGGTGTTACATTAAATGTTGATGTCCCAACGATAGTACTATTAGACGTATTTATTGCCTGGTAAAAAGCTAGTTTTTCTTCACCTAGCTTCAACTTGATTTCACGTTGCAATGGCTTGAACTGCCAAGGTAAGGACGGGCTGGTATTCGCATCAAACCGAACTTTGAAATCAATATCTGTTGCTGTTTCAGGGGCTGTCACCTCAACACCTGGCGTACCACCCAATCCAGTAACCTGACAAAAAAGCTTATATAACGGGACCGACGCAAACGACAAACCAACCATGCCAGCAACGACGGTGAATAACACCGCCGCTGTCTTGGTATTTTTGTTCTGAGCATTCGCCATAGTTTTACGTCCTACCTCCCGCCTTACTCGGCAGGTGCCTTCCCAGACATATCTGGCTGATCTTCAAATGTGTGGAACGGTGCTGGGCTGGCAACATGCCATTCCAGTGTCTTTGCACCCACACCCCATGGATTTGCAGCTGCCTTCTCACCAGACATTTGCGTCTTAATCAATACAACAAAGAATAAAAGTGTTCCAATAACTGTAATTGCTGCACCATATGAACTAACTAAGTTCCATCCTGCATAAGCATCTGGATAATCTGGAATACGACGGGGCATGCCTGCAAGACCTGCAAAATGTTGTGGAAAAAACAATACATTAACGCCTATAAAGAAAGTCCAAAATTGAACCTTGCCCAGCGTTTCGTTATATTGTTTGCCAGACATCTTACCAATCCAATAATACCAGCCTGCAAACATTGCAAAAATTGCTGCTATTGCCATCACATAATGGAAGTGCGCAACAACAAAGTATGTGTCGTGAAAAACAAGATCTGCAGACGAATTTGCTAGCGTTACTCCAGTCAAGCCCCCAGCTACAAAAAGAAATATAAAACCAAATGCATAGAGCATCGGCGTCTTAAACTCGATTGAGCCTCCCCACATTGTGGCCAGCCATGAGAAAATCTTCACACCCGTTGGCACTGCAATGACCATCGTTGCCGCAGTAAAGTAAGCCCGCGTATCGACATCCAATCCCACAGTATACATGTGGTGTGCCCAAACAACGAAACCAAGAACACCAATCGCTGCCATCGCATATGCCATACCAAGGTAACCAAACACTGGCTTCTTCGAGAAAGTTGAAACGATCTGAGAAATGATGCCAAAGCCAGGAAGAATGATGATGTAAACTTCAGGGTGACCAAAGNNACTTCGGGATGACCAAAGAACCAGAACAGATGCTGCCACAAGATTGGATCGCCACCACCAGCAGGATCAAAGAAGTGAGTACCAAAGTTACGGTCAGTCAAAAGCATCGTGAGCGCACCAGCTAGAACAGGTAGGGCTAAAAGTAGCAAGAATGCTGTAACAAGGATAGACCAGACAAACAACGGCATCTTATGCAATGTCATGCCAGGGGCACGCATATTAAAGATCGTCACAATAAAGTTGATGGCACCCAAAATCGATGATGCACCAGCTAGGTGAAGTGACAGAATACCAAAATCAACGGCAGCACCAGGATGGTAAATACTATTGGATAATGGCGGATAAGCCGTCCAGCCAGTACCTACACCCGCGCCAACAAATGCTGAAATCAACAACATGATGAATGCAGCAACAAGCAACCAAAGGCTAATATTGTTCATGCGAGGGAAGGCCATATCTGGCGCGCCAATCATCAACGGCACGAACCAGTTACCAAATCCACCAATCAACGCCGGCATGACAACGAAGAAAACCATGATAAAGCCATGCGCCGTCAGAAGGACGTTATAGAATTGGAAATCCTCAATATATTGAATGCCGGGATGCGCCAGTTCGAGACGCATATACCAAGACATACCTCCTCCAACCAAGGCAGCAAACATTGAGACATACAAGTAAACTGTCCCAATATCTTTGTGGTTTGTTGAGCAGAACCAACGCGAGAAAAAACTCGGGTAATGGTCTTGATGATCGTCGCGATGAGCTTCAGCTGCATTAGACATGATACGTTTCTTTCCTCAAATTTTCTGAATTTTTCACCGATTATGCATAGCGTCAGCTATACGTATCTCCCCAATCAGGCGTGATTTATCTGACGCAAATTCTATCTGGGCTTTTTTAACCCATGTAGCAAAATCATCCTTTGAAACAACCTGAATAGCTATTGGCATAAATCCGTGGTTTACACCACATAACTCAGAACACATTCCATAAATTGTCTTACCAGCATATTTACCATGTATCCGTGTCCAAGTTTCATTTATACGGCCAGGCACTGAATCAAGTTTAATCGATAAGGAAGGAAGCGCCCAGTTGTGAATTACATCCGTCGACGTAAACAAAAGCCGGATATTGGTTTCGACGGGGAGAATAACTTTATTGTCAACTGTAAGCATTCGAGGCTCACCAAACTTCAAATCGTCCTCTGAAACAGGGAGACTATCAAAAGTTAAATCATCGTAGTCTGGATATGTGTAGTTCCAATACCATTGATTTCCTGTGACTTTGAGGGTCATTTCTGCATCTGGTGTTCTATCTGCAAAGTATAGATGATTCAAGGAGGGCACCAGTAACCCAACTAAAATAAATATTGGCAAGATCGTCCATACCACTTCTAATCCCACGTGATGTGTAGTTTTTGAGGGAATACGGTTACGTTTGGCACTAAATCTAAATGCAATATATCCCATTAATCCCAATACAAAAATAAGTATCAAGGCCTCAACCACCAATAATTGTGCATTAAAAGCCACAATACGGTCCGCAGTTGGGGAAGCAGGTTCTTGAAGCCACATCTGCCACGGTTCTGCGCGCACATCGCCGTTTGGTCCTGCATTAGCAGGTTCGATTGTTATCATAGCGCCTACAATGGCCAGCAATAATATTTTTAACTTGTTTTGCATTCGTTTTACCTGACTACAGGTTGTTCACAATAAGAACTAAATTAGTTCAAACGATTTGAGGCTTTTGAGCAACATGCACAAGGTCCCAATTTATTGTTTTAATGCCGCAATCACGAAGGAGCAAGAAACCAATAAAAAATATTTTTTAAAATTTTCTGCAACATTAATAGATGGGGCTATCCTAGTTAATACGCAAAAGGTTTTATCGTGGTGAGTATTAGAAAGAGCCGTTTAAGTATTAATTAACAAGATCGTTTACTTGAACATTTGTTGGTGGCACGACAGCTTGTTGTACCGCTTCATTTTTCAGTGTGAATTTCAAAACAAGTGTATTTTATTTTCACAAATTACGCGAAATTATTGCCTATCATCTTGAGTTGGAGATTGACACGGTCTTCAGTGGTGAAATTGAATTTGATGAAAGTTACTTTGGCGGCAAACGCAAAGGCCAGCGTATTCGTGGTGCCGCCGTTAAAGTCTAAGTCCCTGGGCTTCTGAAGCGTGGAGGCAAGGTCTATATGAAGATCATTCCTGATACTTCCTCAGTAACCTTGTTGCCCATTATTGAGCGTAAAGTCGTTCATGACAGCATCGTCTATTCTGACTTCTGGCTAGGATATAATGTTCTGGACGTATCTGACTTCAAGCACTTTCGTATCAACCCTTCCAAACTGTTTGCAGACAAGGCAAACCACATCAACGTCATTGAGATTTTCTGGAACCAGGCCAAGCGTCATATGCGTAAAATTAACGGTGTTCCCAGGGTGCATTTCAGGATATTTTGAAAGAATGTGAGTGGCTATTCAACAATAGTGACCCGTCAGCTCAATTAAAGAACTTAAAACAATGGGTTAAAGGTAATTAGACTAGTTATCTAGTGCAGCCCCAAAACAAGATAATAAAATCAAGTTATTATCTTTATTCTGTCAATATCAAAAAAGCTCGTGCAATTTGACTTTTAATGCCCAAATCCGTAAGTGCTCAGGAAATTGAAGTATATTTTAACGTTGTAATCTAAAATTATTTGAGAGGCTAAGATGGAAAATATTAAGCCAGCAGAGACTAATGCAGCTAACAGAGCACACTCAAGTAAGCGCCGAAGAAACATTATACTTGGCGTGATTCTCGCATGTGCCTCGTTATTTATGTATATTAGCATATTTATACGTTTATCAGAAAACCCGCTGCAGTAGTTATTAGTATTTTTTCCACCTTTTAAAAAGGCCTGTACATGGACGTCCAATCACTCGTTCACTTTAACGCTTTGTTCAACGCGATCTCTGTTGTGTTCCTCTCTCTCGGGTTTTATTTCATTAAATCTGGCGATTGGCGCAAGCATCGGGCCATGATGATTTCGGCGCTTGTCGCGTCGGGATTCTTTTTGATCTCTTATGTTATCTACAAACTGAACTCTGGCTTTGCACAGTTTGGCGGCGAGGGCGTGATCAGAACCGTCTATTTCACTATTCTTGTCGTCCATGTCATTGGTGCAATTGTAATCGTCCCACTGGTGCCGATCACTGTGCTTCGTGCATGGCGTGAAAAATTCGACAGGCATAAGAAAATCGCTCGTATTACATGGCCACTCTGGATGTATGTCGGCATTTCTGGCGTTGTTGTCTACGTCATGGCTGTGTATTTATATCCCTATCAAGGCTAGCCAGCATGTTTGAACCCGCACAAAAACAACGATGGGATCCGATTGAAGGATTTCGCCCATCTTTGAGCAGCGGCGTTGCCCAGCGTGAGCTTAGAAATTGGAGTCTCATTGCCCTCGGCGCATTGGCAATTGCAGGCGTATTCGCGCTGTTACTTGCAATTTCCAGGATTCCAGGTGCTGACAAATTATTCCCATGGCCTGTCGCCTTTTATGAAAAAAGCCTGATTATCCATGTCGTATTTTCTTTTGTGGTCTGGTTTTTAGCCGCCGCAATCACTTTAATGCAAATCGCCACCTATCGATTATCCGAAGGTAAGCCGTCGCTTCCATCAATGGGTCGAACAGCGTTAGCGCTGATGGCGATATCATTTTTGGGCCTCGCAATCCCCGCATTTATGGATCGCGGCCTCCCGTCGATTAACAACTATATTCCTGCGATCACTGATCCTATCTATTACAACAGCTTATTGCTTATCGCCTTCGCAAGCATATTGATGGCAACACGTGCCATTACCAACATGCTCAATCGCACCGGGCCTTTAGAACCCATAGGCGCATCAGGCCTCGCCAGTGCTGTGGTGGTATTTGTTGCCATTGCTGCGTTTGCAGTGTCTTGGAATCGCCTTGGCGGCATGCCTGTCTCTGCCGCGGAGAATGAAGATCTGTTTTGGGCTGGAGGGCATATCCTGCAGTTCCTGAATACATCCGTTATGATCGGCGCCTGGGTATTATTGGGTGGTCGCGCATTTGGAAAACCAATGATTGCGCCAAAGACGGTCATGATTGCACTTGGCGTGAACACACTGCTCGCCGTCGGCGGCTTTGCATTGCTGTTTATCGAAGTGTCCTTCTCTGCAGAAGAGCGTGTCCTCTTTACCCACTATCAATACGCATTGGCACCCGCGCCCATTTTCATTGGCCTTTTAGCGGCAATTGTCTTGCTTAGAACACCTGTCAATGATGGTGAACCTGCACGCGCCGCCCGTGTCGCACTCGCGCTATCGCTTGCATTGTTCTTTTCAGGCGGTTTTCTGGGTATCTTTGTCGATGGAACGGACACTCGGACCCCAGCGCATTATCACGGCGTGATCGGCGCTGTGAACCTCGCCGTCATGAGTTTCATGGTGTTGTTTGTGTTGCCGATTCTAGAGCGCGGCCTCGTCAAATGGAAAGCCATCCGCATCGCTTTCTGGTTATATGGACTTGGACAGCTTTTGCATAGTTTGGGACTGTTTGTCGCAGGTGGCTATGGTGCGCCAAGAAAAGTTGCGGGCACGGCACCAAATTTTGATGAGATTATAAACTGGACGGGTCATCTTGGCATTGGTGTCGGCGGCGTAATTGCTGTCATCGGCGGCATTATGTTTATCTGGATTACCGGGCGCAGACTAATTCAACGTACACATTAATTTTGAATCGAATAGCTGGAAGTTTGGGATGTAATCAACTATAAACCCTCTCTTGCTGATAAAGGCTATTAATTAATGATTGACAGCGTACGCAAAGACGCAGCGCCACAAGGTGCCGGGACATTGGATAGCAAGGCTGAAGAGCCTCGATTCCGTGTGAATGATTTTGCTGTCCTGTTGAAGCCAAAGATCATGTCGCTTGTGGTCTTTACGGGACTCGTCGGTATTTTAATGGCGCCTGGCGGTGCTGATGCGACAACCGGCTTAATCGCCTTATTGTGTATTGCCATTGGTGCTGGTGCAGCGGGTGCCATTAATATGTGGTACGATCGCGATATCGACTTGATTATGCAGCGGACTCAGGATCGACCTATTCCTGCTGGTCGCATGAACCCCAAGATCGCATTGGCATACGGTGTATTTCTAGCGATCGGCTCAGTTATCATGATGGAAACTCACGTCGGCACTATGGCCGCCGGACTTCTAGCAATGACGATATTCTATTATGTTATTATTTATACAGCATGGCTGAAACGCCGCACTCCGCAGAATATCGTTATTGGTGGTGCTGCAGGCGCATTTCCACCACTTGTAGGTTGGGTTGCGGTCACGGGGACAATTGATCCCGGCGCGATTGCCTTGTTCATGATTATCTTCCTTTGGACGCCGCCACATTCATGGGCTCTCGCCCTATACCGAACAGGTGACTATGCCGCCGCTGGTGTCCCGATGATGCCCGTGGTCGCTGGCGAACGTGAGACAAAGCGACAAATGCTCATCTACACAGTTTTGATGATCGCATCGACATTGGCACCAACGTTCCTTGGCGTATCAGGTGCCCTGTATTTGGCGACAGCTGTCGTTCTTGGCGCTATTTTCTGGGTTCGAACATGGCGCTTGTGGAAAGTTGAAGGCATTGAGCATGCAAAACCTTTGTTTGTGTTCTCAATCTTCTATTTATTCATGATTTTCTTAGCGATGCTGGCAGATCGATTGCTGTTTATTCCGGTTTTCTAAGCCATGCCTGACGCGTCGACACCTTCAGCCTACACATCTCTGGAAGCCCGTTTTCGTCGCATCGCCCTGTTGGGTGAGACAGAGGCTGTCCTTCATTGGGATTATGCCGCCGTCATGCCCGATGGCGGTGCGGACACCCGCGCCGAGCAACTCGCTGAACTCAAAGCCATATCGCACGGCCTTTTAGTCACGCAAGAAACGGCAGACTTAATCGGGGCCGCAGAAGCTCATACCGACGAACTGGACGCTTGGCAAAAAGCGAATTTGCACGAGATCGCGCGTCAATATCGTCGCTCCAGCGCCCTTGATGAGGCCTTCGTCACACAGCTATCGAAAGCCAGCAGTACCTCAGAAAAAGCCTGGCGCAAAGCGCGTGCTGATGCGGATTTCTCAATTGTTGCCGACCCTCTGAACGAACTTGTTGAGTTGGTCCGGGAACAAGCAACCCGGATTGGCGAGGCACTCGACCTGGCACCTTACGATGCCCTGCTGGACGCTTACGAGCCCGGCGGTCGCGCAGCTGATATCGATCCAGTCCTCAATGATCTGGCTGACTTCTTACCCGGCTTCCTTGATGAGGCCCTCGAACGCCAAGCGAGTGCGGGCCCGATTACAATGCCAGACGGCCCCTTCCCACAAGCGATACAGCGGGAATTAGGCATTCGCTTCATGGAAGTTCTGGGCTTTGACTTTACCCGGGGTCGACTTGATGTGAGCCATCACCCGTTTTGTGGCGGCGTACCTGACGATGTCCGTATTACCACCCGATATGATGAGGCTGATTTTACGACCGCATTAATGGGTGTGCTTCATGAAACGGGCCATGCGCTTTACGAACAAGGCTTACCATCCGATCGGCGGTTACAACCCGTTGGCACCGCGCTTAGTATGTCGATCCACGAAAGCCAATCATTGTTGATGGAAATGCAGGTTTGCCGCTCGCCTGAGTTTTTAAATTTTGCGCTCCCGATCATTCGCAACACTTTAGGCGGCGAAGGATCTGCCTGGGACGTCGACAATATGCTCCGGCTTTATCATAAAGTTGAGCGAAGCTTTATCCGCGTTGATGCTGACGAAGTCACGTATCCGCTACATGTAATCGTCCGCTATCGATTGGAGCAATCCATCATCGACGGCACCTTGAACGTTCGTGATCTTCCGGATGCATGGAATAGTGCGTTTGAAGAGCTAATTGGTGTCGCCGTGCCGAATGACGGTATTGGCTGTTTGCAAGATATTCACTGGTACGATGGTGCCTTGGGGTATTTCCCAACCTATACATTGGGCGCAATGACCGCTGCACAAGTTTACCAAGCGGCCCAGGATGCTATCCCGTCTATTCCGGATAACATTGCATCAGGTAACTTTAGTGCGCTTGTTGGCTGGCTTCGTGAAAATGTTCACAGCAAGGGGCGGTTACTTTCAAGCGCTCAACTTCTGACCGAAGCTACAGGTCGTCCACTTGAGGCAGCCCCGTTCAAGAAACATTTAAAAGCACGATACCTGCCAGACTAAGCAGCGTTAGTTAAGCCACCCTTGGCTCACGTAATAGGCCTTGGCTGCATCATGTAATGGTGCGCTTAGGCCATCTGAAATCATTTGAGCGGGCATTAAGTTTTCATACGCCAGATGTAAAGCTTTGAACGTCGATAGATTCTCAAATATTGCCTCAACCAGTGTCTTTACAATTTTTGGATCGGCCGATTGGCTTGTCACCAATGTTGCAAGGACACCAAAAGTATTTACCTTTGGCTACCCATCCCAATACGTCTTCGCCGGAATTTTTACCTTCGCATAATACGGCCGTGCGGCAGTAACAAGTTTACGAACAATGGTCCGGTGCGGCTCAATCATCAAACCGTTGCATTCGCTAACCGCACGTTTCATCGCTGCGCTGGGAATGCCTATTGCATAGACAAACGCATCGAATTCTCCAGCACAAAACCTATCAACCTGCTCATTGGAGGGCACAGCAGAAACGGCCCCAAAAAAAATCATGTTTACGTCGCTGAGCCTTAAACATTTTCTCGAACGTCTGTCAATGGCCAGATGCAAGATGTCCGATATCAATACTGCGGCCCTTTAGGTCTGACCAATTCTTAATACCTAAATCTCGTTTGGCGATGATTTGCATGGGCTCAGGATAAAGAGAGAAAATGGCGCGCAAATGGCTAAGATTCGGCCCCTTCCACTTTTTGGAAGTGTGTATAACATGGAATTGCCAGTCAGATTGCACCATCCCAAAAGTTACATTATCGCCCGCAATTGCCATAAGATTTGAAATCGATCCTTGGCTTGGCTGTGCTTTGCATTTCACACCCTTGGCAATCAGAGGCTCACATAGGGTTTGGCCTGTCTTATGATATAAACCCTGTTCGCTCCCAGTGCTGATAATCACACCATGAGGCGTCGCTTCGCTATGCGCAGATGCAGGGCTCGAGACACCAAGAATTGCGATCGCGAGACTTATAGTAAGTATAATTTTCTTCATCGCGCCACCCCATTGAACCCACCTTGGAAAAAGCATGCCTCAGCGGAAATCTGATAGCAACCCTGACGAGCAAACGCGTGGTCCTTGTTTCACCCGTCGGCACTAGATAGATTTACGATACAATCAATCCATCCATTTCGGATGAGACTTTGAGGAGGATACACGTGCGCTATATCTCGACACGCGGTCGAGCACCTGAACTTGATTTCAGCGATGTTCTTTTAACTGGATTGGCTCGTGACGGGGGACTTTATGTCCCAGGCGAATGGCCACAATTCTCCAACGCTGACCTTACCGAAATGGCAACGCTGAGCTATAACGACCTTGCATTTCGGGTTATCAAACCGTTCGTGCATGGCGCAATCCCTGACGACGAACTAAAGAAAATCATTGATCGCGCTTATGCGAATTTTGACGGCGGGCATGTCGCACCGCTGGTCAACGTCGGCGATGGCATCCATATGATGGAATTATTCCATGGCCCCACACTCGCATTCAAAGACGTTGCTATGCAGTTGCTCGGTGGCCTTTTTGATTACGTACTCAAGGCCAAAAACAAACGCGTAACAATTGTCGGCGCAACATCTGGTGACACCGGGTCGGCTGCAATTGAAGCCTGCCGCGATAAGGACTCGCTGGATATATTTATGCTGTATCCAGAAGGCCGCGTATCTGAAGTACAGCGCCGCCAGATGACAACTGTTTTTGCAGACAACGTCCACAATGTCGCACTCAAGGGCACGTTTGATGACTGCCAGGACCTCGTCAAAGCGATGTTTAATGACGAAGCATTTCGGGACCGCCATCAGTTAGGCGCAGTAAACTCAATTAACTGGGCACGTGTGATGGCTCAGATCGTTTATTATTTTTATGCAGCATTACACTTGGGTGCTCCCGACCGTGAAGTTTCTTTCACTGTGCCGACAGGTAATTTCGGTAATGTATTCGCGGGTTATGCAGCCATGAAAATGGGTGTGCCGATTAAGCGCTTTGTTGTCGCTGCAAACTCAAACGATATCCTGGCTCGCTTTTTTGAAAGCGGTGAAATGCGTATGGATGGCGTT
>DGOK01000068.1:0-3493 GCA_002389385.1 Rhodospirillaceae bacterium UBA4468
TGCGAAATTGCACCAAGCGCGTCTCGTGTTAAAAGGCAACGAGCCCGGCCTGGCTGTGCGAATGGCGTTCCCAAGACTCCTCAGCGCTTAACTTTATATCCTATTTTTTGAGCTGCCGTTCCCGGAATGCCAGGAATACGGCGCCCATAATAATGATGCATGCGCCCAAGATGCTTAATGGTTCTGGCACAACGTCAAATATGCCAAAGTCATAAGCTGCAGCGAAGACCAAGGTCGCATAAAAGAACGGGATTACATAACTGGCATCCGCACACTTCATCGCCAGAATGAAGAATGTTTGTGCGGTCACCATTATTAATCCAAGCGCGACCAGCAATATCCATTGATCGTTTGATGGGGTCACCCAAAAGAAGCTCGCGGCTGTCACTGCAAGTGTTGCGCCGAATGCATTGTTCACAAATAGAATTCTGATAGCGCGCTCTTTGCCGCTGAGACGTTTGATAATGATGGCTTCAAGACCCATAAGCAGAGCCGCCAAAAGTGCTAATAATGCAGCGACTTGAAAAGCGGATGTTCCGGGCCTGATTAGGATGAGGGCACCTAAGAGTGAAATTCCCGCAGCAGACCATCGTACTTTACCGACACGTTCACCTAACAGGGGGATCGCCAAAAGCATAGTGGCTATTGGACTGAGAAAGCTGATCGCGGTGGCTTCGGCAAGCGGCATCTGTGTTGCCGCGGCAAACATGCAACTGACACCAAGCCAACCTGCGAGGGACCGCAAGAAATGATCCCGCCAAGGTGTATTCTCAAACCGCAATTTTATCGCCGGGGCGACAATACAAAGAGCCATGAATGCGAAAACGAACCTCCCGGCGCTAATCTGTAAGGGATGCAGAGGATCACCGGCCAGCTCGTTGCCTAATACCTTGGCCAGCATTGAGGTTGCGGCGACGAGTGCCGCTGCGACGAACATTAATAACGCACCTCGGAGGGGTAAGTGCACTGGCGAGGTGGTGGGTGTTACCATTTATGCATCATCGATCGAGATACAGACTTTACCGAAATGCGCACCTGACGCGACGTATTGATAGGCATTGATTGTTTCATTGAGTGGAAATACTTTATCAATGACAGGATGCATTTTTGAGGCCTCAATAGCTTTACACATTTGCGCCATCGCATCCATGGGGCCAACAGTGACACCTTGCAGACGAACATCTCGACTGATGATAAATGGCAGCAAGACATTGCCTGTGGTTGCGCCAGATAAAACACCAATAAGGCTAAGCGTGCCGCCGGGGCGTACAGCAATCAGTGATTGTTTAATGGTCTCTGTGCCGCCCAATTCAATCACATTGTCGATACCATCACCACCGGCCCAATCCTTTGCGGCCTGACCCCACTTTTCATTGGTTGAGTAATTGATTCCGTGATCTGCACCTAAAGCTTTTGCACGCTCAAGTTTTGCATCTGATGATGAGGTGATCGCGACCCGCGCGCCAAGGATTTTCGCAAATTGTAAAGCGAACAGCGATACGCCGCCAGTCCCTTGGGTCAAGATTGCATCACCAGGTTGAGCCTGTCCAAGTCGGACAATCGCAGACCATGCGGTGAGGCCCGCACAGGTTAGACTTGCGGCTTCAGCGTCAGACAGGTGGTCTGGAGTATGGACGAGGCCAGATGCCGGGATTACACAGTATTCCTGCAGCATGCCGTCAACGGCGCGGCCCGTATCGCTCTCCATCGCGTGTTCGGTGGCTGTGCCTGCAGGCCAGTCCTGAAAAAAACAGGCTGTCACTCGGTCACCTTCATTGAATTGGTGAACGTTCGTCCCGATTTTAGTAACGGTGCCCGCTCCATCAGATAATGGCACCAGGCCTTGTTGTTTCTGTCGCGAGCGGTAACCGCCCTTAGCGATAAGAAGGTCCCGGTAGTTTAATGATGCAGCGCCCATTTTCACGAGGGCTTCGCCGGGGCCAGGCTCGGGGGTTGGTCGGTCAATCGCGGCGATTGCGTCGAAGCCGGTTGTTTCTGCGAATGCCATCGCGCGCATTTTGGGGGTCTCCTTCTATGATTAAAGCAACATAAAAACGGGCATTGAGAGAATTGGCAACACGTGAGTATGGATGCATTGGATGGATGTAGATATTTGGCTCCAAAAAATGTGATCTCAGTTAATGTTGACCAGATGTATGCTCAACGTCGATAATTCTGTAATGGAAACCACGACAGACAATCAAAAAACTAATGCCAAAAAGAATTCAGAATCAACAAGCGATGATATTGAATCATCGCACGTTTTGAATTCGGTGCAACTTGGCGAGGCGATCGCCAATTTGAATGATGGTATTGCTGTCTACATGCCTGATGGCCGTCTTGAATTTTGCAATGAGAGTTTCCGTCTCATCAATGGATACTCAGAATATGCCCTGAAATTTGGTGTTGTGACCTATGATGAACTTGGTCAATTGGATGAGGAAAGTGAGATTGTTGCGCACAAACCATTGATCTTTGAACAGCGTATTGTCCAACTTCGCAAGGACGGTAACAACGTCACTTTGCAAGAATATGAAGGGCGCATATATGAGCGCTATCAGTCGCCAACACCTGCAGGGGGCATCATTAGCCTCATTACAGATATTACCGAGCATCACCGACTAAAACTTATTCAGAGCACTCGAAATAATGTACTGGGACTTCTGGCCAGAGGATGTGCGTTGGATGAAATTCTGACCACTCTTGTCCAAAATAGTAAAGCTCTTTTTCCAGAAATGCTTGGTTCTGTTTTGTTGATAAACGAAACAGGTACGCGGTTCCAGATTGGTGCTGGGCCAAGTTTACCGCAATCGTATCTTTAAGCATGCGAAGGCATTGAAATCGGTGATGGCGTCGGCTCTTGCGGTACAGCTGCCTTTCTAAGAGAACGTTTTATTGTAAGCGATATTTCGACTCACGCATATTGAAAAAATTCACGTGTTCTCGCCATGAGAGCCGGTTTGATGGCATGCTGGTCGCAACCGATATTTTCGTCCAATGGCAAAGTACTCGGTACTTTTGCCATGTATTATAATGAAGTGCGCGAACCAACCGATGACGAGCTTAGCTTCATTCATGGTACGGCCAACTTAGCCGGAATTGCGATTGAGGCTCATGAGAAAGAGAAAGCGCTTTTCACTGCTGTAAATAATGCAGAAAAGGCGTCTCAAGCGAAGTCATAATTTTTGGCGACGATGAGTCACGAATTGCGCACACCACTCGACGCTATCAAAGGATTTAGTGATTTGCTCCGTGGCCATTATCTGGGTCCGCTTGAGCCTGAGAGATATCAAGTCTATGCCGCAGACATTCATCGTAGCGGGCGTCATTTACTTGAATTGATCAATGATGTTCTGGATATTTCAGAAATTGAAGCAGGGAAACGTGCGCTAAACAGAGAGCAGATCAGCTTCGATGAAGTGATGGATGATTGCTTCAGGAATTTTGTGCCGCAAGCGACTGCAGATAACATAGATTTGTCTTATGAGATCGC
>DGOK01000068.1:3697-24452 GCA_002389385.1 Rhodospirillaceae bacterium UBA4468
GTCTATTGTTAAACTGTTGGTTGATAGCCAGGACGGTGAAATGAATATCGAAAGTACTGTAGATGTTGGAACAACAGTCACTATATCGCTTCCCTTTAGCGCGCAAGAAAGCGAGAGCCAAGAAAAGAAGCCTGAAGACTTTCCACCAGGACATGGTGCGCGGAACAGCGTTTCACCATGATGATGTAAATTAATCCAAATTCGATCTTTGCCATCCAGCCAATCATAAATCCACGCATCCTGTGGTGGGCATGCAAGTTTCAAGTACGATTACTTGAAGCGTTCCTTACGCGTGCGGATGACTTCTGCATGATCGAAGCGTGGCACATGAACGTCGACGACAAGGTTATTATCTAGACCAATATACGTTTTCGTCGCACGCCAGCCTTGGCGAGGCGGGTTTTCATCAACGTAGTTCTGGACGGCAACAGCTGCAACTTCCAGCGCATCTTCTTGTGACATCTCTTCAGTGAACTGGGTCAGGGCTAAAAGTCCTGCACCCGGTATCATGAGTGTAATAAGAAGGCTCATTGTGAACCATTTTTTTGAGGCAATTAAATCTTTGTATAACATGATAGATTCCCTTTCCCTTCGTTAGCGCCGCTGCCTCTTGGGTGTTAGTCCCCGTTGGAGGTCGGTTGCTTTGCGTCTCGTCGTCACCGACGGTTTGCCTGTTCGTGAGATAAGGGGATATCCCGATCTTTGATGATACTATATATAGCTCAGGTATAAATAAGTCGCTGTGCAAATTATCACAAGAAGCCGGAAAAGTTAATTTTGTAATGCGTTGAAAATAATAGATAATTTTAAGTTAATTAGAAAAACATGAAGTTTATATGGTTAAATAAGTATTACCTTGGCCCTATCTAGACCTAGACTATCACTTTTGCGATTCGCGCCACGACTTCCTCTGCATCATTTACATCATGATAAAGGTATGGGCTGAGGCGCAATGCGCCGCCACGGGCATTAATATAGACGTTTTTAGCTTGTAAGCGGTCGAGGATATCATCTGAAAACCCACCATCTTTACGTACGCCAATAATATGCGGGCAACGGAATTTCGTATCAGCCACATTTAGGCCAAGTGATTGCACGCCGGTTGCAATCGCATCTGTGATGGGGGCGAGGTAGGCCCCGATCCTGTCTGCGCCCCAGGCGTCAATCTGGATCAAGGACTGCTGGATTATCGGCAGAGTGATAAGATTAAGTGTCTGTCCAACGTCGAACCGTCTGGCACCTTTGGTGTATTCCATGCCGTAACCGGAACCGCCGGTAATGCTTGCGACACCACCATGATTAAACAAATGGTCTTCTAGAGGGCGGCCTTCTTGATGTTTTGGGGCGGCATAAAAGAATGACAGACCATAAGGGCCCAACAGCCATTTGTAGGCGGCGCAGATGACATAATCAGCTTGGATGGCATTCACATCAAACTTGGCGACGCCTATCCACTGCGTTGCATCAATCACAAAGGTTGCGTCGACAGCCTTGAGGGCAGCACCGATAGGTTCCAGGTCAACGATGCTGCCATCTGTCCAATGACAAGGTGGCAAAGCGGCCATAGAGGTTCGCTCATCGATTTGATCCAGGATAGCGCGGGTCCAATTGCCATCTTTGGGGCGGGGCACCATGACGGCTTCAGCGCCAGTTTCTTTTGCGAGGTGGAGCCAGGCATACACGTTCGATGGAAATTGTCCTTCGATCATCAAAATACGTGAGCCAGCGGCCGGTTTTATATTTTTTGCGGCTGTACTAATGCCATAAGCTGCAGAAGGATGAATGGCGATATCATCGCTTGTCGCCCCAATCAAACCGGCAAAGCGGCTTCGAATATCTTCGGCACCTGCGTAAGATGCAGCGTCGTTGATCTTGTAAGGTTGCCCCTTGGCACCAACGCCAATGCGGCCTGCCTCCATACTTGATTTCAACAGTGTTGATTTAGATGCCGTCATCATTGTGATAACATCGGCTTCGACTTCAAAGTGATCGCGCTGACATGTCAGTGGCTGATTTTGATTTTCCATCTTTCCATCATGCAAGTTATTGTAATCCTGTCTAGTTCACAGCTACAATGAAGATTGTAATCATGACAAAATTAAACTGCCCCCCCCAAAGAAACGAATGACGCTGGAAACCTGCGGCGAATTGGCGTTGAGATCGAGTTTGGTGGATTGAACGTTGATAAGGCTGCTGAGCTTGTGCAGGCAGTCTTCGGCGGTGAAGTGGTTGTCAAAGGCGCGCATTTGCGTGCCGTTATGAATACAGAAATTGGTGATTTTGGTGTCGAGCTCGACGCTCAATCAGTGCATCCCACGGATGATGCGAGTGATGTGGAGCGAGACGTCCGGCGAATTATGGGCGATGTCTCAAGTGCGTTTGTACTGACCGAGATTGTTGGCCCTCCAGCGGGTCATCACTCGCTCACAGATTTTGATGAATTGACTGATAAATTGCGAGAGGCGAGGGCTAAAGGCACGTCTGATGGTTTGAGCTATGCATTTGGTATGCAGTTGAATTCAGAAGTGCCATCTCTGGCAGCTGAGGATATTCTGCGAATTATGCAAGCTTATGTCCTGCTATCTCCATTGTTACGACGTCGTATTGGCGTTGATCTTTTGCGGCAGGCATTGCCGTATGTTGATCCTTATCCAATGGCGTATAGGCAGAAAATACTGGTGTCCGATTATGCACCGAACATCGATGCGCTGATCGATGACTATATTGAAAGCAATCCAACCCGAAATCGCGATCTCGATATGTTGCCACTGTTTGTGTTTCTGGATGAAGATCGTGTCCGCGCAAAGCTTGATGACCCGCTCATTAAGTCGCGACGGACTTATCATTACCGCTTACCTAATACGGATTTTCATAAACCGAATTGGGGTGTCGTTCTCGAATGGAACCGTTGGGTGATGATTGAGCGCTTGGCCAATAATCAAAATCGATTACGTCGATTGGCTGATGATTATCTTGAGCAAAGCTCTATTGATTTTATTGATCGTGCATCGCGTAAAATGCAGGAATGGTTTGACGAGATATTCGACTAATCTGCTTGAGCTTTAGCGGCCTGACTTTTGATCTTGTGTTCGCGTATCGTGATATAGGCTGTGCTTGAGAAAATCAGCGCACCACCAAGCCACACAAAAATATCTGGGACCTCAGCAAAAAAGAGGTAGCCGGTAATGGACACCCAGATCAGCCGAACAAAATCGAATGGCATGACGACGTGTGTTTCCGCATGTCGCAAGGCTTGTGCGACAGCCATTTGACCACACCCACCCAAAAAACCCAGAAATGCCAGCCAGGCGAAATCTGTCAGACTTGGCCAGGACCAAACGAAAAGGGCAGGGATTAAAGCTAATGGCGCCATCACCAAAGACATATAGGTGGTGATCGTAACGGAAGATTCGGTGCGGCTGAGCGTTTTGATAATGATCACGCAGGCACCCCAGAATATCGTCGCAACCAATACCAAGATGTAACCGGTGCTGATTTCTGCGAATCCAGGCCGCAATACGATCAATGTTCCAATGAAACCGGCCATAATCGCGGCGACACGCCGCCAGCCAAGCTTCTCTTTGAGGATAACCACAGCCAATAGCGTTGCAAATAATGGCGCTGTGAAGGAAAGCGCCGTGACGTCAGCGATGGGAGCCAGACTAAGAGCTGTGAAAAAGCATACCATTGCGCCAAAATTCAACACGCCTCTAAGTGTAAGAAGCCCAAGCTTGGTCGTTTTTAATGGTGCCAGGCCATCTCGAACAAAGAATGGAATGACAACGATCAGGGCGAAAAATAGCCGGAAGAACACGACCACAAACGGATGTACGGTTTCAGAAACATGATGGATTGTCGTGTGCATGAGGGCCAAACACACGGTTGACCCCAACATCCACATGATCCCACGCAGGTTATCCGTTGTGGGCTTTGTGGATGCCGCGACGTCGTGTACGCCGGGCGATGGGTCTGGCATGTGGGGTCCTCCTGGAAGTGAACGCGAGCATAAACCACACCAATGACGATGCAACCTGTGCTATCAATAGATTTCTGGTGGTAAAATGATAGTTTGGCCGTTGACAGCCCCGGACCAGGACCGTATGTTCCGCCCGCTTACGTCTCTTGGGATGTCTGAGGGACAGCACAGTATTTATATCCGAGGATCGAGTTATGAAAGTTAGAAACTCGTTGAAGTCGGCCAAACTGCGTGAAAAAGGCTGCCGAATTGTGCGCCGCCGCGGTCGGGTCTACGTCATCAACAAACGCAATCCACGTTTTAAAGCTCGTCAGGGCTGATTCTTTCTGAATAACGATTATTCGGCCGCGCCCGTGCTGACACGGGTGCGGTTTTCGTTTTTCTGCCTTTTGGCACTTTCCCATTGATGAATTGATATCGCAACAATTAATCCTGCAACGTGAATTGCCGGAATGTTGGCGCTCGACTACGGTTTATCTGGTATATAAAAGGCATTCGGGGTAAATCATGGTAACTGCATCATCAGATCAGGTTTCTCCTTGGCGGACACCAATGGTGGTTCTGCTTGCGGGTGCGCTTGTGGTTCTTGTCGTATTTGGCCTTCGTGCCAGCTTTGCCTTGTTCTTAAAGCCGATGAGCCTTGATTTAGGATGGGGCCGCGAGGTCTTTGCCTTAGCCATGGCGACGCAGAATCTGATGTGGGGTGTTGCCCAGCCATTCGCGAGTGCGATCGCTGAAAAGTGGGGCGCTGGTCGCGTTATTGCAGGTGGCGGCATTCTTTATGGCATCGGTATCTATACGATGGCTCATGCGACAGACCCACTGACCCTTAATCTAACCGGTGGCGTGCTTATCGGTATGGCTCAGGCGGGTGGGGGCCTGGCTGTTGTGCTTGGTGCTGTTGGGCGCGTGTTGCCAGCAGAACGTCGGACATTCGGTCTCGGTCTTGTGACAGCCGCTGGTGCTGCGGGCCAATTCACGATTTTACCGTTTGGTCAGGCGTTGATGACAGCGGGCATCGAATGGTTACCTGCCCTTTTGATCCTGGCGACGGGGTCGATCATTATCGTACTTTGCGGGTTTCCGCTGGCTGGCCGTCCTGATATTCGAGGTGCTGCCAAAACAGTTGTGGAAAATGATCCAGGCTTATCTGGCGCATTGCGCGAAGCCTCCAAACATCGTGGGTATTGGTTGCTGACGCTCGGCTTCTTTGTCTGCGGGTTCCATGTGGCCTTTGTTGGTGTTCACTTGCCAGCACACCTGACGGACCTCGGTATGTCAGAGGAATGGGGCGCATGGTCGTTGGCCCTTATCGGTATATTTAATGTAATTGGCAGCTTTACGGCTGGATTTCTTGGCGATCGGTTTCGCAAAAAGAACCTGCTAACAATTTTGTATTTCACACGATCGGTCGTGATCTTGATTTTCATTATGGTGCCGGTGTCTCCGGTATCCGTGATATTATTCTCTGCGTCTCTCGGCTTGCTATGGTTGTCGACGGTGCCACTGACGTCAGGATTGGTCGCGCAAATGTTTGGACCGCGTTACATGGGAACGTTGTTCGGCATTGTCTTCCTAAATCATCAAATTGGCAGCTTCCTGGGCGTATGGCTCGGCGGTTACTTCTTTGATACCACAGGTTCGTATATGCCGGTCTGGTGGGCGGGGGTTGCTCTGGGTGTGATTGCGGCATTGGTGCATTTTCCGATTAAAGATAAAGAGCCTGCTGTAGCAGCAAAAACGGCTTAATCGGACGGGTGACGTTGCGCTTTTTCCATGCCACAATGTTTTAAATGAATTTGAGCTAAAAGAAGTCCTGACATGCAGATGCCAAAAACTGACGAAAGTGTAATTGCGCGACGTGAAGAACTCGCAGCTGGGCTTCGTGAGATTGTGCCAGGCGAAGGCGTGATTGACGGCGAAGAAGAGCTACGTGCCTTCGATTGCGATGGCTTGATGGCTTACAAACAATTGCCGTTGATCGTTGTGTTGCCAGAAACAACTATGCAGGTCTCGGACATCTTGAAATATTGCCATGCCAATAACGTTAAGATTGTGCCCCGAGGGGCGGGTACCGGTCTTTCAGGCGGTGCATTGCCGCTCGCTGATGCGATTACGTTGGGCTTGGGAAAATTCAAAAAGATCCTCGATATTGATTTTGAAAACCGCTGTGTTGTGACGCAGCCGGGGGTTACAAATTTAGGTATCACGACAGCCGTTGAACACGCCGGATTCTATTATGCGCCCGATCCTTCATCGCAGATTGCATGCTCGATTGGCGGCAACGTTGCTGAGAATTCAGGTGGCGTGCATTGCCTTAAGTATGGTCTGACCACGAACAACGTTTTGGGCGTTGAGATGGTCATGATGAATGGCGAGATTATCCGCCTTGGCGGTAAGCATCTTGATTCAGGTGGCTTGGATTTGCTTGGCGTTATCACTGGGTCTGAGGGTCTTTTGGGTGTGATTACCGAGGTTACGGTTCGCATTTTGAAAAAACCTGAGACAGCACGTGCGTTGCTGATCGGTTTCCCGACGATGATTGACGCCGGGAACTGTGTTGCTGATGTTATTGCAGCTGGCATTATTCCGGGCGGGATGGAGCTTATGGATAAGCAAATCATCCATGCGGCGGAAGACTTTGTTCATGCGGGATACCCGCTCGACGTTGAAGGCCTGATGGTCGTTGAGCTTGATGGCCCCGATGCTGAGGTGAATTATCTGGTTGAACGCGTCGAAGAGATCGCAAATACCGCTAACGCAAGTTATATTCGCATTAGCGAGAACGAAGACGAGCGTGCGCGCTTTTGGTCTGGACGTAAGAATGCTTTTCCGGCGGTTGGACGCATTTCACCGGACTACATTTGTGTCGACGGTACGATCCCTCGCAAAAAATTGGCAGAAGTCCTGCGTCGGATGGAAGGGATTTCTGAGAAACATGATTTGCGGGTCGCGAACGTGTTTCATGCCGGTGACGGTAATCTGCATCCATTGATTTTGTTTGATGCAAACATCGAAGGTGAGCTTGAACGCGCGGAACTGGTCTGCGCCGATATCCTGACTTTATGCGTAGAAGTCGGGGGTGTGCTTAGTGGTGAACACGGGATTGGTGTGGAGAAACGCGATCTTATGGGCACGATGTTTACCGAAGATGATTTGAAGCAACAACAGCGCCTTAAGTGTGCATTTGATCCGGGGCATCTTCTCAATCCAGGTAAGGTTTACCCTGAACTGCATCGGTGTGCCGAACTTGGCAAAATGCACGTGCATCATGGCAAGCTCCCGTTCCCTGATATTCCAAGGCTCTAAGACGATGGCTGATACGTTAAAACCCGAAAATGATGTGCAACTTTTGGATGCCATCAAGTGGGCTATTTCTGAAAAAACACCGCTTGAAGTGGTCGCCGGGGGCTCCAAGCGCACTTATGGTCGACCGACCCAGACGGCCGCGACGCTGGATGTTTCTGGTCTGGCAAAAATCAAAATCTATGAGCCGGCTGAGCTATATATGACGGCCCAAGCAGGTGCTCGGATGAGTGAAATTGACGCGGCACTTCTGGATGCAGGTCAGCAATTATCTTTCGAGCCGCCTGATCTGGGCCCGTTGCTTGGTGGATCAGAAAATGTAGCGACTTTGGGCGGTATTGTGGCGACGAACCTGGCAGGGCCACGGCGAATTAAAGATGGGGCTGCGCGCGATCACGTGCTTGGCTTTAATGCTGTTTCTGGCCGTGGTGAAATTTTCAAGTCTGGCGGCACGGTTGTAAAGAACGTCTCTGGATTTGATATGTCGAAATTGATGGCAGGGTCTTTCGGAACTTTGGGGGTGATGTCGACAATCACGGTTAAAGTCCTGCCAATGCCTGAAAAGGTCAGAACGTTGCTGATCCGTTGGGGGGCTGATGCACCTGATGATCACGTTGCAATGACAGCAATGTCTCAGGCTTTGGGTAGCGCGCATGATGTTTCTGCTGCGGCACATTTGCCTGCGGCTATCACCGGGCGCTCAGGCGTTGATTATGTAAAGTCGAGCAGCGGCGGCGTCACAGCACTGCGCCTTGAAGGCCCGGAACCATCCGTAAAACATCGCACGCAAGTGCTTAAAGACGAGATTAAAGGTTTCGCTGAGATCGAAGAACTTCATACTAAAAACTCTGCGACACTTTGGCGAGAAATTCGAGATGTTCAGCCTTTTGTTAATTGCGATAATCTGCCTTATGTTTGGCGAATTTCAGTGCCGCCGACCAGTGGATCACACGTGGCAGCGTCTATCCTACAATACCTTGGTGGTGAGGTTTTTTACGATTGGGGCGGTGGGTTAATCTGGCTTGCTTTAACCGCTGTGCCAGGCGCGGGCGCTGAAACTATTCGTGCCGCATTAATGGAAATGGGCGGGCATGCAACATTAGTGCGTGCGCCGTCAGATATCCGCGGCAGCGTGGCTGTCTTCCAGCCCTTGTCTGGACCAGAAGCGATGGTAACGGCCAAGATCAAAGAAGGTTTTGATCCTGACGGTATTTTGAACCCTGGCCGTATGTACGCCGGTATTTAGAGGACTTCATGCAAACCAATTTTTCCATTGCGCAGCTCGCAGACCCGAACGTCAGTGCGGTCAATGATATCCTCAGAAAGTGCGTTCACTGTGGGTTCTGTACGGCGACGTGTCCGACCTATGTTCTTAAGGGTGACGAACTCGATAGTCCGCGTGGACGTATTTATTTGATGAAGCAGGCGTTCGAAGATGGAACCGGGGCCACTGCAAAGTTAGCAAAACACCTGGACCGTTGCTTGTCTTGTTTATCATGTATGACGACATGCCCCGCCAGCGTCGACTACATGCACTTGGTCGATATGGGACGCACCCACGTTGCAGATACTTATGACCGACCTTGGCATGACAAAGGTTTGCGTTGGGTCTTGGCCAAAGTCCTGCCGTATCCTTCGGTTTTTCGATTGGCCCTGATTGGTGCCTGGATGGGAAAGCCGTTTCGGAAGCTTATGCCATCACGGCTCCGGGCGATGATTGATTTGGCGCCGAGCTCAATCGCGGGTCCCAGTGATGTGGATCGGCCACAAGTGGTCAAGACGGATGCTGAACCTCGGATGCGCGTAGCGATGCTGAGTGGATGTGCGCAACAAGTTCTCAGGCCATCAATCAATGAAGCGACCGTGCGATTACTCAAGCGTCTTGGATGTGAAGTGATCATTGCGGATGGCGCTGGGTGCTGCGGCGCCCTTGTGCATCACATGGGACTTGAGCACGAAGGCCATGAAGCGGCGAAAAAGAATATTACAGCTTGGGAAAATGCTGAGACGAAATACGGTAAGATTGATGCCGTTGTGATCAATGCGTCTGGATGTGGCACCACGGTTAAAGATTATGGATGGATGCTCAGGAACGATGATGCGTGGGCAGAACGTGCGGCAAATGTCTCAAATAAAACCAAGGACATCACCGAAGTGCTGACGACGCTCGGCCTTAGCGGTCTTACTGATACGCTGAGACCAAAGTTGGCATATCATTCGGCATGTTCAATGCAACACGGTCAAAAATTAAAAACTGAACCGGTTGAGTTATTGAAAGCGGCTGGATTTGATGTTTCACAACCGGCCGAGTCTCATCTTTGCTGTGGCTCTGCTGGCACATATAACATTATGCAACCTGAATGGGCGTCAGAACTTCGTGATCGTAAGGTCAAAAATATTCGTGACCTTGGGGTTAATGTTGTTGCAACAGGCAATATTGGCTGCCTCACTCAGATTGCTAATGGCATGGGCGGTGATGATGCACCGGTTGTTTTACATACTGTTGAATTGCTCGACTGGGTATGCGGTGGTCCCAAGCCGAAAGAGCTTGATCGTTACTAAATCGAATATGTCAGATTGCCTTCAGGCCGAACCTTTGCAATCTATAGTATTAGACGTTCACTGAGATTCTGATTTCTGTTAATGCACGGATAACTAATGATAAATTGCATCATCATTAGTTTGGATTTGTGTGACAGAATTCTGGGGAGTACTCGTTTGGCATTAACATCGAGACATGATGGCACATTGTGCGGCAGCCGCCTGCAAGTCGTTGTTCGTGCGAGGTTGACACGCGATGCCGCGATATTGCCTTTGATCGTCTGTGCGTTGCTGATAAGCGGCTCAATATATGGCTGGGTGATCATATCTGATCAACAGCGCGAACAATTAATTTCTAATACGCATGAACATGTTGATCACATATCATCTCGCCTGGAAGCTCATATTTCCTCACGATTGATCTTAGGCGAGCGTATTCATCAAGAATGGCTCAAAAGCACAAGTACAGATAGTGCTAGTTTTAAGGCGATTGTGGCACCAAAGCTCTATCGTTTTCCGGATATCCAAGCGATTAATTGGATTGGCCTTGATGGGACGATCAAATGGTTTAACTCTTTTCAGGGCAATGAGGCGGCGCTTGGTGTTAACGTCAAATCAAAGGAAGCGAATAAAAAGGATTTCTATACTGCAGCAGCGTCGGGAACGTTAACAGTTTCACCTCCGTTTGATCTTGTTCAAGGGGGGAAGGGGTTCGTTGCCTATGTGCCTTTTGCTGCTGAAGGCCGGGAGCCTGGCGCCATCGAAATGGTATTCCGTACCGATCCACTTATAAATTATGCGCTGCCGTATGATCCGGAGCATAGTGTTTCCCTAAAAATATTAGATGGCGATATCACTGTATTTGAGCGTCATGAAGCACCTGCTGATGTGTCATTTCTAGAGATACAGACGATTGAAATCGCGGCGCGGGACTGGGTTGTTAAAGGCGCACCAACGGTTAAAGGTTATGCAGAATCATTATCCCCAAGTGATGAAATATTTTTGGGTGTGGGGTTGTTGATTGCCATCGTTTTGCCTCTCTTGTTGAGATTGCTGATGATGCGCCACATTGCTTTACACGATAGTGAACGGCGGCTCTCTGATTTTGCCGATGTCAGTTCTGATTGGTTCTGGGAAACTGATAACCAATTGAGGTTCTCTTATTTCTCGCGGCGTTTTGAAGATGTTACGTCCGTAGCACCTGAAGTTTTAATGGGAAAGACACGTCGCGAGGTCGGGGCGCCTGGTGCTGATCCGGAAGCCTACAATGCCATGTTGGCGAATATGGATAGCCATTTACCGTTCCAAAACTTTGAACATCACCGTGAGAAATCCAATGGTGAAATTGTTTATTTATCAATTAGTGGCGTTCCGGTATTTGAAGATGATGGTACGTTTATTGGATACCGAGGTATTGGTCGGGATATCACGGAACAATTCATCAATCAGCAAGCACTCAATGAAGCACTAGCCGCGTCAGAACGTGCGAACCGGGCCAAAACTGAATTCCTGGCAACGATGAGCCATGAATTTCGGACGCCGTTGAATGCTATACTTGGCTTTAGTGAAATGCTGAGAGCCCAATACTTCGGCCCCATTGGCGCGAAAAATTATGAGGAGTATGCATCTGATATTCATACCAGCGGTAAGCATTTGCTTGGACTGGTGAATGATATTCTTGATATCTCAGCAATCGAAGCCAGCAAACGGGCGATGTTGAAAGAAGAGATGTCTGTTTTAGACATGACGAATAGAGCGGTGAAGAGTGTTCAGCAAAAAGCCTGGACTGCAGGATTGCGGATTACGATTGATATTCCCAATGATTTGCCTCGCCTGGTCGCGGATCAAAGATCTGTGCTGCAAATTCTGATGAATATTCTCTCCAACGCTGTGAAATTCTCAAAACCTGACGGGAAAATCTCTATTTCAGCGTCGTCATCAAATGAGGCCATTAGCATTGTGATTGCGGATACTGGGTTAGGCATTGATGCAGAAACGCTGCCTTCCGTGACAGAGCCTTTTGCCCAGTCACAATCTAATCGACATCTGGCGTAAGTCGGAACCGGGTTGGGTTTGTCAATCGTTAAATCGCTCATGGATGCCCATGGCGGATCGCTTCAAATTGAAAGTACCATTGATATCGGTACGACAGTGACACTTGTGTTTATTAGGTAACGTATATGTGACGGTGTTGGGACCTACATATACTTGTCATGCTTGCCCTTGAGCTCATATCATTATTGCTATGATAAAACATATTCTGTTGATCGTGTTTTGTGTTGGGTTCTGGACTGCGCCGGTCTATGCGGATCAAACGAGCGGCCGTCTCGATGGGCTGTTTAATCGCCTTCAGCGTGCTGATAACCATGCGCAAGCTTCAAACATTGAGCATCAGATTTGGACAATATGGGGATTACCTCAGGACCGAAAGGCAAGCGTGCCATTCGCGCAAGGTGTCATCGCCATGAAGCATGGTGACCTTGAAACGGCTCGATCCTATTTTGATGACGTTGTGCGCATTGCGCCTCGGTTTGCTGAAGGATGGAATAAACGAGCCACGGTTGCATACGCTTTGGGCGATCTTGATGCATCGGTCCTAGATATTCAAAAGACAATCGCGCTAGAGCCCAGGCACTTCGGTGCGATGGCAGGATTGGCACTTATACAAATGGCTTATGGGCTTCACGAGTCTGCATTAGATATCTTGAATAAGATCAAAGAAATACATCCGCACATGCCGGGTATTGATGATTGGATGCAGAATACGAGAGAACAGATAGCCAATAAAAGAACCTGAATTAAAAAATCTATTCCGGTGTATTTGATTGAGATCCATCACGAGATTTCTCACTTTTGACCAGATCGTCGCGGAGGGAAGAAAGTAATCTTAATGCGCCAGCGAACGTAAAGGCTGCGACCCCAAGTAAAGCCGTTACAATAAGAATGGCTGTATTCAGGGGTTCCGCATCCGGAAAAAGTAGCGGATGGGCAAAATATAAGCCGACGAATGCCAAGGGCCAAATGATTGCGAATATCAAGTAAAGCATTTGCACTCAATGCATGAGACAGGGGCTTTGCGGAATCCTTAAACAGACCCTAGATTGAACAAAACGGGAGCATATATATGCCTGAGGCTGTCAAAAGCGCCTTTGATGATGAATTGCTGGATGTTCTTTGCCAGATTGTGGGAGACCGTGTAACCACGGCTGCGGCGATCCGTGAGCAACATGGTAAGGATGAGAGCTTTCATGCGTGCGCACCGCCAGATGCCGTTGTTTTCGCTCAAACGACGGATGAAGTTTCGCGTATTGTGATGGCTTGTGCAGCACGGGACGTGCCGGTTATTCCATTTGGTACGGGCACGTCATTGGAAGGCCACGTGGCGGCTCTTCACGGTGGTGTTTCTATTGATGTATCTCAGATGAATGAAATTCTTGCTGTGAATGCCGAAGACTTGACGTGTCAGGTACAACCCGGCGTGCGCCGCAAACAATTGAATGAGCATCTTCGCGATACCGGTTTGTTTTTTCCTATTGATCCTGGTGCAGATGCTTCGCTTGGCGGTATGACCGCGACCCGGGCATCTGGTACCAATGCAGTACGCTATGGGACGATGCGCGAGAATGTTATGTCGCTCGAAGTTGTGATGGCGGATGGCCGTATCATTCGCACGGCACGCCGTTCAAAAAAATCATCTGCAGGGTACGATCTATCGCGTTTGTTCGTGGGTTCAGAAGGCACATTGGGTGTCATTACTGAGGTGACACTTAAGCTGTTTGGTATTCCCGAAGCAATCTCAGCGGCAGTTTGTTCCTTTGGGGATATGGAAAGCGCTGTGAATACCGTTATCCTGACCATTCAGTCGGGTATACCTATCGCGCGTATTGAGCTGCTTGATGCTGTGCAAATGGACGCCTGTAATAAGTACTCTGATTTGAATTACCCGGTTGCACCGACATTGTTTTTTGAATTTCACGGCACAGAAAACAGCGTTGCCGAGCAAGTTAAGCAAGTGCAAAACATTGCGGGAGAATTAGGTGGGACCGATTTTTCCTGGGCGCGTAAGGCTGAAGATCGCTCGAAGTTATGGCAAGCGCGTCACGATGCATATTATGCGGCTCTGGCGTTGCGACCGGGCTGCAAAGGGATTGCGACAGATGTGTGTGTACCTATTTCAAGGCTCGCAGAATGTATTCTGGAAACTCAGGTTGATATTCGAGATAGTGGCTTAATCGCGCCAATCGTTGGCCATGTTGGGGATGGTAATTTCCATTTGGTGTTATGCGTTGATCCTGATGATGCGGATGAAATGGTGCGCGCCGAAGACCTCAACGAACGTATGGTGATGCGGGCCCTTGCGATGGATGGCACGTGTACGGGCGAGCATGGTGTTGGTTACGGTAAGATTGGCTTTCTAGAAGCAGAACATGGCGAGGCACTTTCGGTCATGCGCGATCTGAAGCATGCGCTTGATCCAAAGAATATTATGAACCCTGGTAAAATTTTAAAAGTATAGGTATGTTGTGACGATAGATCCTGAAAACCTCCTCCGCGCGTTGGCCGGTGCTGCAATTAATGCTGCAGACCCGAACGTTCGTGTGCCTGCAGTTCTCCCCACAGCACCCGAGCGTGCGATTGTGATTGGAGCTGGTAAAGCTTCTGCTGCAATGGCAAAGGCCGTTGAAACGGCATGGCCGGATACGTACCTTAGTGGTGTCGTTGTGACGCGATATGGTTATGAAGTGCCATGCGATAGAATAGAGATTGTCGGGGCTGACCATCCTGTGCCTGATGCTGCTGGATTGAACGCGGCATCCCGCATCTTAGAGTACGCATCTGCTGCGACCAATGGTGACCTTGTGATCGCTTTGATTTCTGGCGGTGGATCAGTGCTGCTCACTGCGCCAGCGGATGGGATCACATTCGAAGAAAAGCAAAGCGTTAACCGCGCCTTATTACGGTCCGGTGCTGATATTGGAGAGATGAATATGCTCCGTAAGCACCTTTCCAAAATTAAAGGTGGGCGCTTGGCGGCTGCAGCATATCCTGCAAAATTGTTAACGGTCATGATTTCGGATGTACCTGGTGATGATCCGGCCGTAATCGCATCTGGCCCAACGGTGCCGGATCCATCAACATTTGCCGATGCCCGGGCTGTTGTTGAAAAATATAAATTGGAAATCCCTGACAGTGTGGCGAAACACCTGTCTGCTGGTGAGCATGAGACACCAAAGCCAAGTGATAAAGTTTTTGCCACTGGTGAGCTTGTATTTGCAGCAAAGCCCGACAAAAGCATCGCCGCAGCCGCTGACGTGGCCCGCAAGGCAGGTCTGACGGTTATTGATCTGGGAGATCTGATCGAAGGCGAAGCGCGCGATGTTGGTCGTGAGCATGCGGACATGGCGCTTGCTTGCAAGGCTGGGAATGGCGCGGGACAAGCCCCCTGTGTTATCTTGTCGGGTGGTGAGACCACGGTGACAATGCGTGGCAATGGCCGCGGTGGGCGGAATACTGAATATTTGTTAGGCGTTGCAGAACGGTTGGCTGGGGCAGAGGGTATATATGCGGTTGCATGCGATACGGACGGTGTCGATGGCAGCGAAGATAACGCGGGCGCATTTATCAACTCAACCACATGCGCGCGCGCTGAAGCGTCGGGACTGTCCGTAGCAGTAGCATTGGATGGCAACAATGCCTATTCACTTTTTGAGAATATTGGCGACTTGTATGTCACCGGCCCAACCTTCACAAATGTGAACGATTTCAGGGCGATACTTGTTGTTTAGCGGGCAATGACACAACGTGTCGAAAAATAGGCTAAGGAAATATCTGTGAAAAAGGTTCTATATATTATTGGCGGACTGATGGGTTTGTTGGTTGTTGCCTTACTTGTTATTCCAAGTTTCATTAATTGGAATACCTATAAGCCTGAGATCGCAGATCAAGTCCGTGCATTAACAGGGCGCGAGCTGATCATCGGTGGCGATATCGACCTGAAGATATTCCCATCGCCGCGCCTAGTTGCTGAGAATGTTTCCCTGAGTAGTATCGAAGGCGCACAATCTCCTGATTTAGTTTCGTTGCGTTCGGTTGAGGTTCGCATTGCATTAGCACCTTTGTTGGGTGGAAATATTGGGATCGAAACGGTGCAACTGATAGAGCCTCAAGTGTTTCTTGAGGTGCTCGCAGATGGCCGTGCGACATGGACATTGTTGCCCCCGAAAGAACCTAAACTTGAGGTCGATCAACAAACGGATGCCAATGCGCCTGAAAGTACAACGAAGAAAGACAGTGGACCCGCAATAACGCTCGGTTATTTTGAGATCGTCAATGGATCGGTGACATATCAAGATGTAGGGGCAAAAACGACAGAGAAAATCGCTGATATTAATCTGACTGTCGCTGCAGCTTCACTCACCGCTGGACCATTTCGTGCAGATGGAAACCTTATCCTCCGAGGATTGCGGCTTGGTGTGAATGCAAATATCGGCGAGATTGTTGGGGGCAGGACTTTCCCCATCGACTTATCCATCATGGTTGGTGGCGACAGCGCAAAAGTCTCACTGGCCGGGACGGTTATAGGCCTTGATCATGATCCCCGCTTCAGAGGTGAATTGAATGTTGCGAGCGCAAATATTGGCGATGTTGTCAGTGCTCTTGCTGATGGCGCTGACCTTCCAGCGCCCTTAAGCCAATCGTTCACACTTGCTGGAAATATGGACGCATCGGCAAAAGCACTAAGCATTGATGATTTGAAGATCAATTTTGGTGGGGCCGACGGGAAAGGCCAGGTTTCAGGTTTGTTTAATGGGACGCCAAAACTCACTGCAAATTTGACGATTGATAAAATCGATGCGGACCCATGGCTTATTGCCAGCAAGTCGGGCTCATCAAGTGAAGCTGTAACAACGGATGCAGCACCAAAAGCGAAAATATCAGTTGAAGCAGCGGCATCCCCACCCGCAGCACCATTTACCTTACCGTCCGGGATTACGGCATCCGTCGCGATAAAAATCGGCGAAATTAAGATGCGAGGCGACAAGGTGAGCAACGCTGTTTTGAATGCGGAGCTGAGCGATGGCATATTGAACCTTGGACAGTTTTCGTTGTTGGCCCCCGGAGGGTCTGACCTTACCGTCTTTGGAGTCTTAACATCGAAGGCGGGCAAACTAAATTTTGATGGTCAATTGAGCGCTAAATCTCAACAGCCTAGAAAATTGATGGAATGGTTGGATGTTGATGTAGCCGCCTTAAAGCCCGGCAAGCCCGGTGCCCTATCATTAGATATTGCAGCCTCGGCATCACCGGACAGGGTATCTGTCACTAAGCTTGGTATAGCGTTTGATAAGACTGTTATCAACGGCGCTGCAACAATTGCGTTACGTGATCGCCTTGGTGTGGGCGCATCCGTTAACATCAATCAACTTGATTTAGATGCTTATCTTTCAAATGAAAAGCCCGTCAAGGCAGCGCCTAAGCCCGAAACAGATGTATCGACTGCATCACCTGAGGCTAAGAAGAACACCCCAGTGGGTGGGATATTTGATGCGTTAAAGCCGTTAACGACCTTTGATGCCAATATTCTGGCAAACGTTGGGTCTCTGAAATCATCTGGTATGACGCTTCGTGATATTGCTGCAGATTTGAGTCTTGTTCAGGGTGATCTGACAATTCGAAAATTTAGCATTGGAGATATGCTTTCGGCATCAACATCTATTACGGGCTCAATTCTGGATTTGGGAGGCAGCCCAAAAGCGAAAAAACTGTCACTTAGTACAGATATTCGTGATGCGAGTGTTGTGGCGGGGTTTGTTGGTGCCGCATTGCCGGTGCTGGCGAAATCTCTTGGCAAAGTCAGTTTAAAAACGCAAGTCGACGGCGCTTTGCTTACACCGCAGATCAAATCAGAAGTATCAGCAATGGCGGCAACGATGAATGCTGATGGCCAACTCAGGTTCCTTGATCCAGTTAATATGTTCGATCTGGGTGTTCGTATTCGTCATGACGATACAGCTTCTTTGTTACGGCGGTTGGGCAGTGGATATCAGCCTGCCGGTAAGATTGGCGGCTTGGACATCACCACATCTCTTAAAGGCGGCGTGAGTGCATTCTCATTTTCAAAGCTGGTTGCTGCCATCGGTGCGGCAAAACTTAATGGTGAGGGTACCGTTGCACTTGATGGTGCGCGACCAAAAATCGTTACGACGCTGAGTACAGGTGATGTTGTTGTCGATCCATTCTTGCCAGCTCAAAAATCGGCATCTTTATCACCAACAACATCGGCGCGTGTTATTCCGGCGAAATTCTGGGTGCCTGAAAATGGTCAACTTGATTTCAAACACCTGATCGCCAGTATTTCCAAGCGCTGGTCCCCGGAACCAGTAGACCTGACGGCGTTAAGGTCTGTTGATGCCGATGTCACATTGACCTCGTCGCGTGTTTCTTATCACGAATATAATCTGGAAGGCGCAAAGTTACTGAGCACACTTAATAATGGTGTGTTGAATATGAGCGAATTTTCAGGCGTCGTATTCGGTGGCTCCGTGATGTCGAATGCGAGTGTCAACGCATCCGGCGATCAGCCGAAACTGGCTGGCCTCGTAACTGTTGGTAATATGGATATCGGCGCTGCATCTAAGGCCGCAGGTATTTCCGGTACGACGGGCACACTCACGACGCGGATCGATGTGCTGACGGCGGGGCGCAGTGTTGCCGATTGGGTCGGCTCTCTTAAAGGCGCAGGTGCCATCGAAATTAAAGGCATCAAAGGTCAATCATCTTTGGCAGATATGCCTGTTATTGGTTTGGCACTTGGCCCGTTGTTGCAGGTTTTTGAAGTCCTGAACAGTGGACTAGGCTCGCTGATTGGAGCAGGTGCAAAAACGGGGATCGGTGAGACCGATGTGACCAGTACGTTCACAATTGCGAGCGGCACGATCAATACGAAAGATACAAAGATCATCTCGAATATCTATAAAGGTGATATTGTGGGCGATATAAATCTGCCACTCTGGAGCATGAATGTTGGCGGCAATATATCTGTTGATCAGGGAATTCTCGGCACTGTTCTTGCCAACGTGGCACGCATCCCCAGCAAGATTCCGTTTCAGGTAACCGGTGATATAGATAAGCCGAACGTTAAAATTCAATCTTTCAGTGGTGCGAGCAGTGCTGGTGGAAGTGGTATAAAAGTTCCGGGGCTGGATAAACTTGAAAAGAAAATTCCAGGTGTTGGCGGGTTGTTGCAAGGTATCTTGGGCGGCGGTACTAAGTCGCAGCTAACAACGCCTGAACCGCAGCCACAAAGTGGTAACGAGCCTCCAGCGCAACAGCCGCAACCTCAGCAGCAACAGCAATTGAATCCAACAGATTTACTTCGGAAGTTGCTTCAGTAATTACCGGACTGCGTTAACACGAACACACGAAGCGCGCTGGATAGGTTGCCGGTGCGCTCGGTGTCGATGTCTCGAATGATTGCGCTGACACTTACCCCGCGGGATGTCGCAATCTCGCTCAGCCGTTGCCAGAATGCATCTTCCATGGACACACTTGTCTGGTGCCCTGCGATGCTGACAGATCGTTTGCGAATTTTTGTTGGGTCGTCGTTCATCCGGCTTTAGGCGGGAAGTTAACTTCAATTTTAAGGCCAAACGGTGCGTTGAAGAATATTTGCCGGTCACCAGTTCCAGGCACAGTACGCGCATCAAACTTAATTTCATGCGCATCAAGTCTTACGGTCAACGCATCTAAATCCTGGCCTCGAAAGGCGACATGATCCAACGGTCCAGTGCCACCTGTATCAGGTTTGCTCACGACAATATGGACGATGGCAGGACCATCTTTCTCACCATACATCCATGATCCAGCGCGCCCAAAATTAGGGCGATGACCATCGTGTAGGCCGATGACATCAGCAAAAAATGATACGGTTGCGTCCAGGTCTTCCGTAACGACATTGATATGATCGAGTTGCATGATGGTATTCTCCTTATATAGAAAACTTTACGCCACCCAGTGTTCGAAGCCAACAGACGAGCAAGGTTATAGTGTCTTCATGAATCCGCAAATGGCATCAATCGCGTCTGCTATATTTTGCTCTTCAGTGAAGCCAGATTTCTTGCGCGGCTTAAGGCCATGATCACCATCCGGCGACCAATGCATTTGAATATTTTTTGAAATCCCAAAGCCTGGCACTTCATCTTTCGTGCCAAATGGATCGCGCTCGCCTTGGCAGAATAATGCAGGTGTCTTCAGATCGATAAGATGTTCGGTTCTTAGTTTCTCTGGCTTGCTGGGAGGATGGAAAGGATATCCTAAACATACGACGCCTCGCACCTTGGCATCATCAGCAACCATACTGGCAATGCGCCCGCCCATCGATTTCCCACCAACCACCAACGTTTCTGGACTGAGGTCGGCGATAACGGCATTCCATGTATCCAGCAGGATTGGCAATCTGTCCGGTGGTTTCTTCTTTCCAGTTTCCCGGCGGTCCACCATGTATGGGAATTCAAAACGAACGACACGAAAGCCGCTCTGGGCCACGCCTGATGCTATCCAATTCATGAAATTTCTGTCCATGGGTGTGCCGGCACCATGGGCTAAAACAAGCGTCAGGGGCGTGCTATCTGCCCCATCAATAATATAATTTGGCGCGGTCATTTTGAAGTTGTGTCGGTCTTTTCAATGCGGAAGATAGATCCATCAATACCCGTTACAGTGACATGTACGCCTGCAGGCATATCGTCGCCACTGACTTGCCAGGTTGTATCATCTACGGTGATCTTGCCGATGCCATCAACGATGGGCTCACTGAGTGTAAATCGCCGTCCGACATACTGTTCGCCACGTCGGTTAAGTGTTGGATGCTCAGATTCCGTGGGGTGCCGTTTCACCCATAGGCGTCCACCGGCAACACTGACAATGGAAAGG
>DGOK01000073.1:0-157 GCA_002389385.1 Rhodospirillaceae bacterium UBA4468
CAGTTATGTGCTTTGTTTGGTTCGCTATGGTTGGAGGTACTGCAATTGACCTCGAACTTTCTGGTGTGGCCAAAGGTGCAATCGTAGAGGCAGGTCAAGCTAACCAGTTGTTTGCGATGTTGGCAGTCATCTTGAGTGAAAACTTAGCTTACTTGAT
>DGOK01000073.1:173-3788 GCA_002389385.1 Rhodospirillaceae bacterium UBA4468
CTTGTTGCTGACGTATCTCGTCACATCTACGGATAGTGCGGTTTTGATCATTAATACGATCAATACAGCTGGTGACGAAGGTCCAAAAGCTCGTCCACACATTCTGCTCTGGGGCGCTGCTCTGGCGTTTGTTGTAGGTGGCTTGATTGTTGCAGATGGGTTGGGTGCAATCCAGACGGCTATGGTCATCGGTGCATTACCGTTTAGCTTCGTTATGGTGCTCATGAGTATTTCGCTGTTGAAGGCTATCTATCGTGATGTGCAACGTGAAAAACATGGGTTGGCAACAACTCATGTTGAGGCATCGTCAGCAGAATAAACGACGATAAAGTAAGAAAAGGCCTTGATTATTATTCATCGGGGCCTTTTTTATTTCGATATTTTAACGTTGTTCGATCTACTCATGAACAAATGAGATTGGCTTCAGTTTAAAGAATACGAAGCTCGCCTGTTTCTGGGATTACTTTAACGTTTGCACCATTTGGCACGTTTTCAGTGATATCAACCTCAAACCGATCAATCATTGGCAAGTTAGCAAAGGCAGCGCCTTGAGCCATAATAGGATTGGCAAAGTTGAGGATAAGTGCCTTTGGCGCAACGCCACGTGATACCATTTCTTGCAACATCCAGGCCGTTGCTACACCACCTTTTGCCGCATTTAGGATAAGAATTTTGCCATCATAGCTTTGGCCGCAAAGTTTGTGCTGAGGGCGAGAAAATATGCCTTTGATCCGATCAAGGTCATAGCGTGCTGAGAAATTATCAGAAGCGACCAACGCTTCACCTGTAACTTCGTCGCCAATGCCAGGGTGGCCTTTAAATATATTTGTCATTTTGCGTCTCCCGTAATGCGACCCTGAATGGCACTCTCTACACATGCTTCCATTGATGCCAGCATCGGCTCGTAGCCGTAGCCACCTAGAATGTTGACCAGTTTCGCAGAATTACTCATCAGTCTTTTCCAGCCGTTAGCCTCGCCGATTTCGCGAGCATACATCTGGTAGAAGCACACACCTGATAGAACCATGCCGCCAGCCGTCTCGATGGCTTCGGTTAGGCCCATGCGGTCGCAGGCATACTTTATCTCAGGAGACGTTGTCGCGATAAGGGCGACGTCGTTACTGATTTTACGGCCTCGAAGATGCTCGGCCAGAGTTTGCATTTCCATCAAAGAAAGTTGAGGCCCTGCAAATACAACGACATCTAACTTATCATCAGATGGCATATAGGATTTGATGAGCGTATCCAAATCATTCTTAGCAATTTTGACTGATTTTGGAATGGCACCATCTAACACAGCCTTGAAGTCATGCGCTTCAGGCGTAATGCCGATCATATGAAATAGAGGTGTTGAGCCGAAGCTCGCTAAGGCTGCGCCGAATTGCTTCATCTCGTCCGATGTTGGTGTGTCCTCAATGCCGGTGATCACAGGCACTTCCCAATAGGATGCCATCTCACGACCGACGTAGGCACCTAGAGCGCCCCAGTCACTAAGGTCCTTAGGGCGGAAATCAACATCAAACAAACAACTGCCACGCCGGAACTGATCAAGGTGGTAACCATATCGCGGTGCGCGACCTGTTAAGGCGGCGGCGAGTGCCGATGGTCCACCTTCGAAATTGGTACGAGCACCTTGCACGCTATTCGCATAGATCGTTGAGCCGGTATCGCCAAATGCAACATGCTCGCCCAAGACCGGCGGACAAATCGTCTGATAATTGATGCACGTGTCTGTCATCATAAAGCCAAGGGACCGGAAGGCAGCAGTCGCCCGAATTTCCAGGTCTGCCATACCGTCAGTTTGGCCAAGTTTCTTATAGGCATTCAAATCAACGCCACGAGGGTCTGTTACGGCTGGCACCACGACTGTTCGGTCTGCTTCAGGTGTTGTTGCTAACCCTTCTAAGAATTCCACACCAGACACTCCGAGTGATTCTGGATCAGCCATAAGATGGACTTGTGCAATTTCTACGGTATCAGGCGCATCAAAAAAGGTGCCTACACGTAATACTTGCTGCATGCCGTATTGCTTCGCTTGTCCATGCTCACCGGCAAGCATTTCCTGTTCGTAATCGTTTAATTGCATGATATTTCCTCTTTTGATTTCGGGCGGTAACATAAAATCATATATTCCTATATAGGACTAGTGTTTTATTTAATAATCTTGTAATCTTCTTACATCAAATGGATGGAGACACGTGATGCAAATGCCAGCGTATGGAAATGAAGATATGATTGCCGATGCTTTTTTGCAGAACGCACGTCGGGCGCGGCTCCCTAAGTATTTGTGTTTGCATCAAGCTATTGCCGATACCGTTGAGCGTGGTGATCTCTCGCCCGGTGAGCAGTTGCCGCCCGAGGACAAATTGGCGCAGAAACTTGGGCTTAGTATCGGCACGGTCAGAAAAGCCATGCAGACATTGAGTGATGATGGACTGCTGTCTCGCATGCAAGGGACGGGCACGTTCATCGCCGACCCTGCCGTAGAGATGTATGATGTGTGGCATTTCTGTTTTTTGGGTGATGATGGAGTCTCGTTCTTACCTTTAAAAGCGCGTGCATTAAAAGTGAAACGGGTCAAAGCTGATGGCCCTTGGCGGTCATTTCTGCCCAAGCCTTCCAGCTTTGTTATGGTTCAGCGGTTGATTAATGTCGCGGGAGAGTTTTCGTTATTGAGTGATTTCTATTTTGATGGTGATCGGTTTGCGGAACTTGAAGCCCTACCGAAGTCTGAATTCAATCGAATTGTATTGAGAAATGTTTTGTTTGAGCATTTTGGAATTCGAACACAGCAGGCCCCCCAGCATCTTCGGTGTGATAGATTGAATGTTCGTGATGCAGGTTTGATCAATGCAGAGCCCGAAAGCCCAGGTATGATTTTGGAAACCTTTGGCAAGGACTCGCATAATATCCCAATTTACTATCAGCGTGTTGTTATCCCTTCCACCAATCGTTGCCTCGCGATAAATTGATTTCGGTTTTGTGCGTAAATCTAATCAAGTTGCCCGCTCTAATAATATGTATGCGAACGATAGTTAGGATCATCAAGGGATGAAGCCGCTTTCAAGTTTTCCAGCCAGTGACCGCGACGGCATCAAAGTTGTGCTGACGGATATCGACGACACATTGACGACTGATGGGAATTTGACCGCTGCCGCTTATACTGCACTTGAAAGTTTGCATAATGCTGGGTTTGGCGTTGTCCCTATCACGGGGAGGCCAGCTGGATGGTGCGATCATATCGCGCGAATGTGGCCGGTCGACGGGGTCGTGGGTGAAAACGGCGCATTTTACTTTCGATATGATCGTGAAAAACGGGTTATGGAGCAGCATTACAGCTTAAGTGATGATGTGCGGCTTAAGAACACTCAACGCCTCGACGCAATAAGGGCACGTGTGCTGGCTGAAGTGCCGGGCGCTGCGGTCGCTTCTGATCAAGCATACCGCGTGGCTGACCTTGCAATCGATTTTTGTGAGGATGTTCCATCGCTATCAGATGAGGATATCACCCGCATTGTGTCGATATTTGAAGAGGCTGGCGCGATTGCTAAAATTAGTTCTATCCACGTTAATGGATGGTTCGGTAAGTACGATAAACTCACGATGAGCAGTACC
>DGOK01000058.1 GCA_002389385.1 Rhodospirillaceae bacterium UBA4468
TTATCAACAATAGTCATCAGCGTTCGCGGAGACCGCAATCACGAGCATTTCCCAAAGGGTTATTCTAGTGTCTCGTGGGGTGTCAGAAAGTCACTAACGCCCCTCGAGAGACGGGGTTATAGGCCGTCTAAGTCCGCACTGTCAAAATCTTTTTTAACTTTTTGTGAAATTATATTAAGCCGTTAAAAATAAACAGTTATTATATACGTTGCTTATCCATTCTGAGACGGGTCATCAATTTTTTAAATAATTTTAAGTAAACACCTACCAAATTGTGCACCGCAACAGAGAATCCTCTGATCAACATCGCAATGCTTTATTAATTTAATGCGGATATTATTGATTCCATTGAAAGAATCGGCACCCAAACATCTTGACAGGCGCAGGCCCGTCAAGGCATTTTGTGTTATTAATGAGACGGTACCCTGGGCAAAACACTAAAATCTCGGTCCGTCAGAGTTACAAACTGTACGCCATCTCGGTGAGATGGCTCTTTGGATTCTTGTAGGGGTCACCTGACGATGACAAATAAGGGTATCTTCGCAATTGCTGCTACATCGGCTGTGGCACTACTATTTGCGATGAATGTAGTGCAAGTCGATCTGAGTAGTGATGAGCAATCCGACACAGAAACGATGGCTTTGGCCCCTATTTCGCTCGGCAACCCTGCAATGGCGGCAACATTACAAACCCGTCGCCCAGTCACACCTTTCCAAGAACCGATTCTAGCCGCCCTTCCCGCTATCTATAATCAGCGCCTAGAAGTCGGCAATGGTGACACATTAGCCAAGATCCTCATGAAGGCCGGTGTTGATCGTACTGAAGCACACTATGCCATCAAGGCATTGACCGAATATTATAACCCGCGGCGCATTCGTCGTGGCCAGGACCTAACACTGACATTTGAGAGCGCTCCGCTCTCCGTCGATACACATACTCAGACAAATTCCGACACCTTTATTGGTTTCGCGCTTGAGCCCGACTATAAAACAGAGGTTCGCGTATCTCGGACAGCCACTGGCGATTTCAAGGCAGAGCAGCGGACAAAGAAACTAGATCGCAAGCCAGTCCACGCAGAAGGCACGATCAAGAATAGCTTATATGTCGCGGGTCGCGATGCAGGTGTTCCGGCCGTTATAATTGCCCGCCTTATTCGCCTGCTTTCATGGGACGTAGATTTTCAGCGCGATATCCGTAAAGGAGATGCTTTCGAGGTTATGTACGAAAGCATCAGCGATAAGCATGGCAAACCTGTTTACAATGGTGCTGTGACTTTTGCAGCGCTCACGCTCAGCGGCAAACAGATCACTGTTTATCGCCATGAGCTTAAAGATGGCACTGTTGATTACTTCGATGCAGATGGCAAAGCGTCACGTAAGGCGCTGATGCGGACACCAATCGATGGGGCACGCTTATCTTCGACATTTGGAAAACGTAAGCACCCTATTCTAGGCTATACACGGATGCATAAGGGTGTCGACTTTGCCGCACCAAGAGGCACACCTGTTTATGCAGCGGGTCATGGTACTGTCGTTTACGCAGGACGTAAGGGCGGGTATGGCAATTACATCAAGCTACGCCACAACGGCACTTATGAGACGGCCTATGCACACCTTAAAGGTTTCGCGCGGGGCGTGAGTAAAGGCAAGCGTGTCGAACAAGGCCAGGTCATCGGCTACGTCGGCACAACAGGTCGTTCTACCGGTCCACACCTTCATTACGAAGTCATGATGTCGAACAATCAGGTTAATCCGCTCCGCGTTCGTATGCCTTCTGGTAAAACACTAAAGGGCAAATATTTAGCTCGTTTTAAGGCATTCCGTCAGGCGCAAGACCGCATCCTCGCTTCATTGAAGACCACTGAAGTTGCCAAACGAGGCAATGACTAAGCAGTTATATCCATGAGCGCCGTAAGCCTTGTCACAAATGACCTGGGTGATGGCCCACCGACTTTAATTCTTCACGGGCTATTTGGTCGCCGACGTAACTGGCAAGCGATCCAGAAGCGCTTGGCAGACGATACACGTATCATCACAGCTGACCTTAGAAACCATGGGGATAGTCCATGGGACGACACCATGACTTACGAGGCTATGGCTAAGGATATCGCAGCGCTGATCAAAAGCCTGGACACCGGGCCTGCCGTTGTTGTGGGGCACTCTATGGGCGGCAAAGCGGCAATGGCATTGGCACTGAGTGAACCTGACCTAGTTTCAGGCTTGATGTTGGTCGATATAGCCCCTGTCCCTTACGATCATGAATACGGACCATATATCGAAGCCATGCGATGTGTCCCTTTGGACAAGCTCTCGCGCCGCAGTGATGCGGAGGGTTATATGGAAACTGTGATTTCTGACCGTTCAATAAGGGCTTTTTTGCTGCAAAACCTTGGTCAGGAAAATGGTAAGATCGCATGGCAAGTCAATCTGGATGCGATCGAGAATGGCCTGCCTGATATACTTGATTTTCCAGGCGCACTTGGCGATCCATACGAAGGGCCAACCCTGATGTTGCGTGGTGGAAACTCAGACTTTGTCTTGGATGAACATCACGCAGCAATAGAAGCACTATTCCCGATGGTAACGCATGATTTTGTTGAGAATGCGGGACACTGGATTCATGCAGAAAAGCCTGCGGAAGTCATTGATCAAATCAAATCATTCATCGACAGCGTTCATTAACCGTCGTTCATGACCGTTGTATCGCAGAACTGGCGACGCTTTTTCAATTGCGAGCATAGTGACTTTGCTTGGGTAACTGACGGAAGCGGGCCTACCTTAAGACGGTAATATGTCCCTTTACTCCCAAGTCGAACCTTACTCACTTCGTGATCCAGTGCGCCAAGGACTTTGCCGTGCGCACGTTTGATTTGAAGCCAGCCACTTTCAGCCTGTTTGGCCGAACGATAAGACGCCAAGTGGACAGCAGGTTGAGGGCCTGAAGGCTTTTCAGGCTCTTTCGCTGCCATCTGTTTCGGTGCACCCGGCGTTATAGCCTTTGGCGCCGCCCCAGCAGGTGTGCCACCTGCGGCCATCTGAACGGACAATTCAATCGCACGGCGCTCACGTGCATATTCGCCTTCAGAGATATACCCGGCATCGCGCAGCATTTCGAGGCGACGAATAGAATCAGCACCTTCCATTAGCTCGCGTGGCTGAGGTGCTGGATCAGCGACCATTATAGGTGCTGACGGCATCATGGCATCAAGGATCATGCCTCGCTCTGCAGAATGTTGTGAAACTGAAATTGCACGCATCTCTAGAGCACGGCTAATTGCGCGAAGGCGTGCTGAAATCTGTTCCGTTGTCGGCACAGGACGATCAAGACCTGCTGCTGGCGGCGGAGACGTTAGCGGCAACAAAGCCCCAATGTTTGATCCGCGTCGCTGCGCATATTCTTCCTGCGTGACCAACCCTTGATCACGAAGCGCTTTAATCGTGCTAAAGCGCGAAATCATGTTTGCGTCGCCACCAACAAATTTTCCAATTGAGGAAGGTGCCATCGCCATACCACTGCCCCCAGTAGGAGCCTTCATGGACGGCGGCGCGCTTGCAACCTGTGTAGTTGAACGGCCAAGCATCACGTCGCCAGATGGTGCACCACCAATGGGTCCCGTAACGGTTCTCGACAACGACGCATTGGTCGTGCCGCCTGTTTCAAGAAGCGAGAGATTTACACTTGCGACCTGTGAAGCCGGACGAGTCGTCAACGTGTTCCATACAACAAATTGCTCACTGTCATCAGGTCGAATGGCCAAAACAGCTTCATACATTTCGCGTGAACGAACGAATTGCCCAGTGTTCTGATACAAAATTCCTGATCCAAGTAATGCATGAATATCTCTGGAATTCGCTTTAAGTGCTTTTTGAAAATGTCCTTCAGCAGTGACGTAATTACCCTTCGCCATTTCTGCAAGGCCAAGCTCTGCCTGATCATTCACTTTGAAAGGGCTTGATGCCCAGAATGATTCTTCAAATATCCCACTGGTAAAAGCAGCACAGCCACTCAACAAGCTCGCGGCAAAACACAGTGGCACCACCTTCTTAAAAATGCGTCCAAACCTGTTTGTCATGCTGTCCCCTCTTGATGTGTTTAAGTGGGAGAATTCAAGCCCTATGTAGGACATTGCAATCTTCCACAACACTTTGCTACCTCTACTAAATATAGGTATAGAGATCTTAGAGGATACTAATCTTTGACTAAAAAATCACAAGAAAAATGTCATTTACGTTAAAACAGGCGTAAAACCAGCCTACTTGGCTTTTTCTTCTTCCGATGCATCGACATTACTTTCGAGTTCAGCGCAACCGAGTATGTTCAAAAATGGTAATTTTGCTATCGTACCATCACCCATTTGCAGAGCGCCTTTAATGATCAAAATGTCTGAAATAAGTTCAAACTCAAGAGCTTCGTTAATCGCCGCAATCAGGCGCTGATCTTCACTTTTTTCCTCAGGAGACTTTGACATCCGAGACACCCGTTCATTTGATACAGGATCAAAGATATAGGCCAAAGTCATTGGATGCGCATACCAAGCGATTATGAGTGCATCACTAACCCTAGGGCCGAGCTTACATACGTGTCCCACCTGATCTTTAGAAATAACAGTCAGCACAGGGGTAACGGGAATGTTTGAAACTGACTTACTCGATGCACGACGTTTTACCGGGGCCAATATCGGCCGCATTTGCACATGCGATTCGCTCGGTCCACGTGCGCCAGAGGTCTGATTGAGCTTAAGTTCGTCACTCTGCGCCCACGATAACGATGGTTGCGCGACTAGAAACAAGCCTGCAGCGGTCAAAAAAACTAAAGATAGAATAATACGTCTCATGGCACCATCCTCGACACAGAATACGGCGATTTTATGATACCGTTTATTGTTCCGCTAAACACTAAAGGTTTTTCTCCATATAAACCACGCCCGGAAGTGGATTTTCGTAATAAGGCGCCGTTTCATCAAAACCCATAGACGCATACATCTTTATCGCCACTTTGAGATGCGGCAACGTATCCAGAACCATCATTTGGTACCCCGCTTCTTTTGCGAAAGAGACAACGATGTTAGCAAGTATGCGACCCAGCCCCTGGCCTCGAAATGCTTCGCGAACATAAAGCCGTTTCATTTCTGAACGGCCCGGCTCATTCAGTCCGACCGGCCGAAGGGCGACAACGCCTGCGACATGACCATTTTGACGTGCGATAAAGATTTCACCACGAGGCGGCGCGTATTTACCTGGTAGCGTCGACAACTCATTTTCAAAATCCTGAAAACAAAGATCTACACCAAGCCATTCTTGATATTCACGAAACATATCGCCAGCAACTCCGATATTTTCAGCTGATCTCGCAACTTGAATATCAAAATCATCTAAACTCATATTGTGAATGTACCCTTGATCACTGTCCGCGCTTTACCGGTCAGAACCACGCGATCACCTTCCAGCAAGCAATACAGGTCCCCCGAACGCGCGGAGACTTGCCGAGCATGGATTTGAGCTTTGCCCAAAACGCCTGACCAGTAAGGAACAATGGTGCAATGAGCAGAACCAGTAACAGGATCTTCATCAATACCAGCATGTGGCGCAAAATACCGCGAAGCACAGTCCGACTGGTCGCCAGGTGCCGTAATGATCAATCCCATACCGTCCATATTCTTGATGTAACCAAAGTCAGGATTAACAGCACGAACCACGGCTTCATTTTCGAGAACAGCCATATTCATAACGGCTTTAAGGAACTTCACAGGCTCAATGCCGATAGCCTCAGCCAAGCCAGCTGGTGCAGGTCGTTCTTCCGCCACCATTACAGGGAAATCCATCGCCAATAAATCGCCATCGCGACTAACGGTCAGTGTCCCGCTACGAGTCTCGAATGCAACGCTGGCGCGGTCGGGTTCCAATTCATTTAGAATCAACCAAGCCGTTGCCAAGGTCGCATGTCCACATAGATCCACTTCAATTTTTGGTGTAAACCAACGCAACAGAAACCCATCTCCTTCGGGTACATAAAAAGCCGTATCGGATACATTGTTCTCAAGCGCAATGGACTGCATGACGTCATCAGGCAACCATTCCTGCAATGGGCATACCGCAGCTGGATTGCCACCAAACGGCTTGTCCGTAAATGCATCCAACTGAAAAATCGGAATTGTTGTCATACTTTAATTTCCTAATTCTTCCTCAAGTGCACGGCACATATCTTCTGTTGTGCCATTACCACCCATGTCCGGTGTCTTTGGCCCATAACCTTTCAAAAGGTTTTCAATAGCACGGATCATATCGGCAGCAGCTTCAGTATGACCAAGATGATCCAACATCATCGAGGCGCACCAAACAGTTCCAATGGGATTGGCAATACCCTGCCCTGCAATATCAGGGGCTGATCCGTGTACAGGCTCAAACATTGAAGGATGTTCTCGCTCAGGATTGATATTTCCGCTCGGTGCAATCGCTATGGTGCCGGTAATGCCAGGTCCAAGATCAGATAAAATATCACCAAACAAGTTCGATCCAACGACAACATCAAACCAGTCCGGGTTCGTGACGAACCGGGCAGCCAGAATATCGATATGGAACTTTGCCGTTTCGATATCAGGATACTCAGCAGAAATGAGTTCGAAGCGCTCATCCCAATACGGCATCGAATGAATGATACCATTCGATTTCGTTGCAGACGTTACACTTTTTCGAGCCCGTGTCTTTGCCATCTCAAACGCATAACGCATGATCCTATCTGTTCCCTTGCGGGTAAAGATAGACTGTTGAGATACGAACTCTTCATCGGTGCCGGCATACATACGCCCACCAATTTCTGAATACTCGCCTTCATTATTTTCTCGGACGATGACCATATCGATATCGCCCGGCTTACGTCCTACGAGGGGGCAGTCGACACCTTCAAATAATCGCACAGGACGCAACGAAACATACTGTTTGTATTCACGCCGGATTGGGATCAACAGCCCCCATAGGGAAACGTGATCTGCAACCCCTGGATAACCAACGGCACCCAATAGAATACTGTCGTGGCCACCGATATCGGCAAGACCTTCTTCTGGCATCATCGCGCCTTTTTTGTGGAAGCGCTCGCAGCTCCAGTCTTTCTCGTCGAAAGTGAACCCCAGGTCATGCTTACGCGCAACGGCCTCAAGAATTCGGCACGTTGGCGGCACAACTTCATTACCGATACCGTCACCTGGAATAACCGCGATTTTATATGCGTTCGTCGACAAATCTTCTCTCCTAAATTTGTTATGGCGTGGCAAAGTGGATGTTTACGCGCCGATTATGCTTACCCTTGTTTTCGATCTTTCCAACTCGAAGCGCACCGATTTCGGATGTATTTGCAACGTGTGTCCCGCCGCAAGGCTGCAGATCAACGCCATCTGATATCTCGATCAAGCGAACTTTACCTGCCCCCATAGGCGGCTTCACGGACATTGTGCGGACCATATCTTCGTTCTCAGACATCTCAGCGTCCGTAATCCAACGATGGCTCATCGGATGCGCACCTTCCACGAGTGAATTCAATTTCGCTGAAATAGCTTCTTTATCTAGATTGGTATCCGGCAGGTCAAAGTCCAGGCGACTTTTTTCTTCGCCAATTTGACCACCAGTCACGCCCCCTTCGATGCACGCGCACAGCAAGTGTAGCGCCGAATGCATTCGCATCATTTTATAGCGGCGATCCCAATCGATCTCGCATGTAATGACATCGCCAGCATTTAAAGACGGCGCACCTTCGGCAGTCACATGTATATGGCTGCCGCTTTCTTTATCTTTAACCGTGTTCGTGATTTCAATACGCTGACCATCTTGAGTTATCAGCGCTCCGGTATCGCCAGGTTGGCCACCACCCATTGGATAAAAGATCGTCCAGTCCAGGATGATACCTTGCGCGTCAGCACCGACAACTGTTGCGTCACACGTTTTCATGTAAGCGTCTTCACGAAATAATTCTTCGGTCACCTGTTCTCTCCACCCGTTGCTTATTTGCATATTGGATTCTATGGCTCAGCTCCAGCGACTGCAATCCGTGCACAGTGCTTTTTGTAACTGTGCCCGATCGGCATTCCCACCTGTCAAAATAACACCAACTTTCTTACCAGCCATCTTGTCTTTTTCTTTGAGCAGTCCAGCCAAAGGTCCAGCGCCCGCACCCTCGGCGATATTATGCGTATCGAAAAAATATGCCTGCATTGCCGCGTAAAATTCTTCTTCAGCAATTCGTACGAACCGCTCAGCACCCGCATGGATAATTTCTAAAGCTCCTAAATCCGGACTTCGGCATGCAACCCCATCAGCGAAGGTATTCGCATCATCTGTCTCTATTGATTTCCCCGCTTCAAAAGACAGCGCATACGCCGGCGCATTCTCGGCAACAATGCCAACAATCTTCGTCTTAAGACCTAAACCGTCACGTGCAGAAATAAATCCCCCATGCCCGACCCCATGCCAACGGGCACGTAAATCGTATCCAGGTCAGGATGTGCCTGCATCAGCTCCAGGCCATACGTTGCGACGCCAGCAACCAAATGTGGATGGAACGGCGGGATCATATGAAGCCCTTCACGTTCGCCGGCACGACCTGCTTCTTCACGGCTTTCCTGGAAGTCATCACCAAATTCAACAAGTTCACAGCCATAAGCCTGCATCGCAGCATTCTTCTCGAGATTGTTCCCATGTGGCACATAAATGACAGATCGGAATCCTGCAGCCGTCGCAGCCCGGGCCACCGATTGACCATGATTGCCACGCGTTGCTGTAATCACAGCCGGACAGTCAGCTTCGTTGTCTTTGAGTTGCTGCATATAGTTGAGACCACCACGAATTTTAAACGCTCCAATCGGCGTGTGATTCTCGTGCTTCACAATGACTTCAGTGCCTGCGCGTGCATTCAAAAGTGGCCATGATATTTCAGGTGTTGGCCGCATATGCTGATAAACAACTTTGGCTGCGGCTTCGATATCTTTAAGGGGAATAGAGCTCATTTCATTGCTTCGCTTTCTGACGATAGAGGAACTGACGCTGGTTTACGTTGCGTCCGACTGGCGAGCACGATGCCGCTTAAAATCATCACTATCGAAATGATAACCGGCACTGTGATGACTTCGCTCAAAAGTACGACGGCAAAGATCAAACTGACAACAGGCTGCGCGAATTGAACCGGTGCGATCCGCACAACGGAACCGTGATTAAGCGCCCAATACCAAGCGGCATAGGCAAGCACAGTAGAGAACATCACCATATACAATGTAGATGTCCAGCCAACGTAGCTTATGGCGAACCAATCGGCCGCATCAGCCACCCATATTAATACCGGAGCTTGCACCAAGCCAACAATCGCCACACCCCAAAATGTTGTCGACCATGTACCGACCTTCGCGGTCGCCCTGCTCCCAGCCACATATCCACATCCTGATATAATCGCGGCAGTGATACATAATAGATCGCCCCTCAGTGAGGCTTCACCCGAACTATCACGAGACGTAATCAAGATGACTTCACCGATAAGTGCCACTGCGGCCCCCATGAACCAGCCTGCTCGCGGCATGCGGCGATCGAGCAGCGAGCCGAGGCCACCTGAAACAACCGGCATACATGCCAAGATCAATGCGGCATGCGCTGTTGATGTTTTGGCAATTCCTAATGTGAACAGAATGGGGAAACCACAAAATGCTGCAAATCCGGCAAGCATTAACCAACCCCAAGTAGCTGCATCTTTTGGAGCCGCCAGGCGCATAAAATAAATACACAGGATTGCAGGTGGCACGGCGAATACTGAGCGCATTAATCCAGCTTGTAATGCTGGAATTTCCGAAACTTGGATAGCCGTAATCGCAGGCGTGATACCCCACGCTAAAACAGCGCAGGCGGCGAGCCCGTAGGCCGCCGCCATTGCTTTATCTAGTTTGGTCGTTGACGTCATCAGATTATCAAACGCCATTCATTCCAAGGTTTCAATGCTTCTCATCACCACCAAGATGTAATTCACTTTTGCCAAAATGGCTTTGATGCCTCGGAATGAGCCTGTCTTTGGCTAATACCAATATCGGCCAACGCATGATGATCAAGATGCATCAGCTGTCGACGCGAATCCGCTCGGCGCTGCCACTCGCATAGCTTAGTAAAAACAGAAACAAGAGCAACTGTGATTGTCGCCGGGATACGATTGAGAATATCTGTGACCTCTACCCACTAGATGGGTTGAGGTATTGTGATTGTATTAGTACAATTTTGCTGTTTCATCGCTTTGTTTCCTTTTTATAGCTACATTGTGTGTATAAACTTGACTCATATATTGATACAATCTATTCATTGTTCCCATGACAAATTGGCTTCCAGATCTTTCACAATTCACCGGCGCCAAGTACCTCCGGATTGCCGATGCTATTGATGCGGCAATTCAGGATGGAGAGCTTGCGGCTAAGACAAAGCTACCGCCAATGCGGAACCTTGCATATGACCTCGGTGTCACGTTGGGTACTGTCTCTCGGGCTTATCAAGAAGCTGAGCGACGCGGCCTTGTAGGGGGGGAGGTCGGACGAGGCACGTACATCAAAGGTGATGGGCGTTATCCTCAACTCAAGACACCCCGCGCCTTTGCTTATGGCGGCTCGCGTGAGAACGGCATCAACCTGAGTATGGCTGTCCCTCCTTTGGGTGATGGTGGCACGTATCTCGCCAGAACCATTCAAACGATTTCTGAAGACCCCGTGCTATGTGGTGAATTGATGGATTATCAAGCACACTCTGGGCTTGAACGTCACCGCCAAGCAGGTGTCGACTGGGTTGCGCGTATGGGCGTTCAGACAAATATTGATTGCCTGACACTAACTAACGGCACGCAACACGCGATTCTCGTCGCGATGATGGCGTTGACCCGCCCGGGTGATACAATGCTTGTCGAAAGTATAACCTACCCTGGCGTCATTCACATTGCGGCGCAGTTATCGGTGAAACTTGCCCCTGTCAAGATCGATGATGAAGGCATGTGCCCGGATGCACTTGAAGCTGCTATCCTTGAGCACCGACCACGCACAGCTTACATCGTACCTACCGTGCAAAACCCAACGACAGCGGTGATGTCACATGAGCGACGCCAAAAAATTGCCGACATCATCAAATCCCATGGACTGCTTGCGATTGAGGATGACGTGTGGGGCTTTTTACCAGAAGGCCGTGCCTCTGCCCTCGCCTCTTATGCGCCAGATCAAGTGATCTATGTAACGGGTCTTTCTAAAGCTATGTCGCCTGGGCTACGCGTTGGTTATATCGCAGCACCAACGGGTGCCAGTGATGCGATACGCGCTGTTGCACGCATGTCGAGCTGGATGACCCCACCCATGATGGCAGAAGTTGCCATGCGGTGGATCAACGGTCCCGATGGCGAGGAAATGATTAAGTGGCAACGTCAAGAAGCCGTCGCACGCATGAAGATCGCAACAGATGTGCTGGGGGGATATAACATTCGCGGCCATGAGCATAGCTATCAAATCTGGCTTGAATTACCAGAGCCATGGCGTGCCGAAGCGTTTCGTGATCAAGCCGCACGCAAAGGTGTATATTTTCTATCCGGTGATGCATTCGTTGTCGGACGGCAACAGGCACCTCATGCCATCCGTATTTGCGTTGGCAGTTGTCGGACGCGTGAAGAAGTTCAGGAAGGTGTCGAAATTATTCGGGATCTATTAAAAGGACCGTCAGGCGGCAGCCCCGTTATCGCTTAATAGTCATCCGCCGAATTCACGCACTGTGACCGCATGATTAAGAGGCCCATGGCCGGTTCCTAGTTCAGGGTTATGCGTGATTGCTTCTCTGACGTACGCCCGGGCACGATGAATAGATTGTTTCATCGTGAGGCCCTGAGCGATACCGCATGCGATTGCAGAAGCGACTGTGCATCCTGTCCCATGCGTATTTGATGTCGCAATACGAGATGCGGTAAACGTCTCAATACCGCCCCCATTTTCAAGCAATAAATCAGTGACGTTGTCTGGGTCATCCATATGACCACCTTTAAGAAAGACAGCCTTGGATCCAGATGCAATCAACGCCTGAGCAGCACGCTGCATATCTTCTAGCGAATGGATTGATAAACCACTCAAGACTACAGCTTCTGAAATATTTGGCGTAATCAGTGTTGCCATGGGGAGTAACTTTGATTTTAGGGCATCTTGTGCTTCATCAGCTAACAGCGATGCCCCTCCCTTCGCAATCATCACAGGGTCCGCAACGATCGGCACATTTGGCGCAAGATCTCTCAATGCATCAATAACGGTCAAGATGATTTCGGGGCGATGCAGCATACCAATCTTGATACAATCAGCGCCAAGATCACTTAAGACGACCTCAATCTGTTCGCGAACAAAATCCGCGGGCACTTCGTGAACGCCATGAACACCTTGAGTGTTTTGTGCCGTGAGTGCGGTGATTGCCGTCATCGCAAAGCCGCCTAGTGCTGTCACCGTCTTGATATCAGCTTGAATACCGGCACCGCCGCCACTGTCAGACCCGGCAATAATGAGGACACGCCCGTGCATATTGACCATCACGTCACCTTAAACTTGTTTCGAAATGGTTTCACAAATGCCATCAACGAGGGCTTCAACAACAGCAAGATCTTCGCCCTCTGCCATAACCCGGATCAGCGGTTCGGTACCTGATTTACGGATCAACACCCGACCACTCTTACCAAGTTTACTTTCGGCGTCGGCAATCGCGGCCTTAACGTCGCTATTCTCAAGCGGGGACCCACCATTAAAGCGCACGTTCTTCAAGAGTTGCGGCAGCGGTTCAAACATATCGCAAATCTCGCTTGCAGGTTTGCCTGACGTCACAAGAACCACCAAAACCTGAAGGGCCGCAATAAGACCGTCACCGGTCGTGGCATAATCATCAAAGATCAAATGCCCAGACTGTTCGCCACCTAAATTATAACTGGCAGCACGCATTACCTCGGCAACATATCGGTCCCCAACGGGTGTCCGCTTTAAATCCAAGCCAAGGCTGTTCAAATAGTTTTCGAGGCCAAGGTTCGACATCACAGTCGAGACCACACCGCCACCTTTAAGCCGCCCTGCCTTATGCCAATCGTTGGTAATCAGCGCCATAATCTGATCGCCATCGATGACGCGGCCATTCTCATCGCATACAATTAGTCGGTCAGCATCACCATCCAGCGCCAGACCTATATCGGCGCCCGCAATCGTGGTCGCTTCCTGCAATGTCACAAGGTCTGTAGAGCCACAGCCTTTATTAATATTGGTGCCATTCGGTGTAACGCCTATGGGGATGATTTCCGCACCCAATTCCCAAAACACTTCAGGAGCCACCTTGTACGCAGCGCCGTTTGCACAATCAATTGCAACCTTTAGACCGTCGAGCCTTAATCCGCGCGGGAATGTCTGCTTCACGTATTCCGTATATCGACCGTTCGCATCGTCAAGCCGGCGCGCTCGGCCTAAAGCATCTGCTGATGCAAGATGCGCGGATAAATCACTTTCCATCCTGGCTTCAATTTTAGCCTCAACCGCATCTGAAAGCTTATACCCATCAGGCCCAAACAGCTTGATGCCATTATCTTCGAACTGGTTATGCGACGCAGATATCATTACGCCAATATCTGCACGAAGCGAGCGTGTCAGCATCGCAACAGCTGGTGTTGGCATCGGCCCAACCAGCACAACGTCCATACCCATCGACACAAAGCCAGACATAAGTGCTGGCTCAATCATATAACCAGAAAGTCGAGTATCTTTTCCAATCACCACACGATGACGATGTTCACCACGGCGGAATTGAAGTGCCGTTGCCATGCCAAGCTTCAATGCAACTTCGGCTGTCATCGGATGAGTGTTGGCTAGGCCACGAATGCCGTCAGTGCCAAAGTACTTACGCGTCGTCATAAATCAGTCCACATATTCTGGTTCAATAAAATTCGGTTATTATTGTGACACGAAAAGGGTTTCCGAAGCGTTTATTATTTCAACGATAGAGTTTAAGAACAATTAGTAGTCTTCAGACCCTTCAATAGCCTGCCAAACGGCCAAAGCCTGTCGTGTCTCTGCAACGTCATGAACCCTGAAAATCTGCACACCACGATCCCACCCAGCGATAGCTGCTGCGATAGATCCAGCAACACGATCCTTCGGCGGCACATCCTGGTCAATTTTAGTGATGAAGCTTTTGCGAGACACACCCAATAACAGGGGCACGCCCAGCGCATGGAATGCATCAATACCAGAAAGTATCTGAAGATTGTGATCTAGGTTTTTGCCAAACCCGATACCCGGATCAATGGCGATCTTGGCGCGCATGATACCCATAGCTTCCAATACGAGAATCCGCTCGCCCATATAATTCAAAATATCCAGAGCGGCATCATCATACGTTGGGTTGTCCTGCATCGTTTGAGGATTGCCCTGCATATGCATCAGTACGACATCAACGCCCGTATCCAGGCATACTTGTGCGCTATCCGGGTCATGGGTTAGTGCTGTCACATCATTTACAATGCTTGCGCCCGCTTTGATCGCGCGCTGCATAACCTCGGCATGACGGGTATCGATGGAGATAAGCGCACCCTCGCCGACAAGCCCTTCAATCACAGGGATGACACGGACACACTCTTCATCAATTGAAATGGGGTTAGCACCAGGGCGGGTCGACTCCCCACCAATATCAAGTATATCTGCACCGTCAGCGATCAACGATTTACCATGCGCGATTGCTACAGAGGTATCGAGAAAATCGCCACCATCAGAGAAACTATCTGGTGTGACGTTCACGACAGCCATCAAGTGCGGACGGTCAAGCGTCAAACCCGCAAAGATTAAAGGTTCAGGCTCCATCGGCTCCCCCATTCACTATCTCCCAAACCGGGGAGTGGGAACCAATCACTGGCCAGGTTGTGGCTCAGGATCAGAGTCGATGCCGCCTGAAGAATCAGGACCCTTTTTAGGGCGTGTCTTGCCACCCGTCGGGATAGATGTGCGACGTGGCGTATCAGAGCTAGAACCACTGTCATCATCACGGTGGATGGACTCTCCGCGAACCAACGCATTGACTTCCACACCACTCAAGGACTCAAACTCAAGAAGTCCTTGGGCAACCCACTCAAGCTCATCGCTTTTATCGACCAAGATGAGTCGTGCCTCTGCTTCAGCATCTTCGATCAAACGGCGAACTTCTTCATCGATGAGTCTTGCTGTCGCATCGGATACGTTCTTTTGGCGTGATACGGAATGGCCAAGGAATACTTCTTCCTCGTTATCGGCATAGCGCAAGCGGCCAAGCTTATCTGAGAAACCAAATTCCGTGACCATACGGCGAGCAATAGAAGTTGCCTGCTGGATATCGTTTCCAGCACCAGTGGTGATATTCTCTTTGCCGAAGATGAGTTCTTCAGCCAAGCGGCCACCAAACATAACAGCAAGCAATGACAGCAACTGACGCTCTGATTGGCTTAACTGGTCACGCTCAGGCAAGCTCATCGTTAGACCGAGCGCACGGCCACGTGGAATGATTGTCACTTTGTGCAGAGGATCTGTCTTCGGCATAAAGATACTGACCAAGGCGTGTCCTGCTTCGTGATACGCCGTCAGCTTCTTTTCGTCCTCAGTCATCACCATAGAGCGACGCTCAGCACCCATCATGACCTTGTCTTTGGCCTCTTCGAAATCTTCCATAGTGACGACACGCTTGGATTTACGTGCAGCTAAAAGCGCAGCCTCGTTCACCAGGTTCGCAAGATCAGCACCAGAGAAACCTGGTGTACCGCGTGCGATAACATGCGCATCAACATCCGGCGCCAATGGCACTTTCTTCATGTGGACTTTAAGGATCTTTTCGCGACCAAGGATATCTGGGTTCGCGACAACGATCTGACGGTCAAATCGACCTGGACGCAATAGCGCCGGATCAAGAACGTCTGGACGGTTCGTCGCAGCGATCAAGATAACGCCTTCGTTCGCTTCAAAGCCGTCCATTTCAACCAGTAACTGGTTCAATGTCTGTTCGCGTTCATCGTTACCGCCACCTAAGCCAGCGCCACGATGGCGACCGACAGCATCAATCTCGTCAATAAAGATGATACATGGCGCATTCTTTTTGCCCTGTTCGAACATGTCACGCACACGAGACGCACCAACACCGACAAACATTTCAACAAAGTCAGAACCTGAAATCGTAAAGAACGGAACGTTCGCTTCACCTGCAACAGCACGAGCAGTCAATGTTTTACCGGTACCTGGAGGGCCAACAAGCAAACAACCCTTTGGAATACGTCCGCCCAATCGCTGGAACTTCTGCGGATCTTTCAAGAACTCAACAATTTCCTCAAGTTCCTGCTTGGCTTCATCAATACCCGCCACATCGTCAAAAGTGACGCGGCCTTGCTTTTCGGTCAGCAATTTTGCTTTTGATTTACCAAAGCCCATCGCCTTGCCGCCGCCAGATTGCATCTGGCGCATGAAGAATATCCAAACACCAATCAACAGCAGCATCGGGAACCATGAAATCAAGATACCCCAAAGCGTCGGCGATCCATCCTCAGATGGTTCAGCGCGAATTTGAACATCCTGATCTTTCAGTCTTTGAACGAGCTGCGGATCATTCGGTGTATATGTTTGAAAGGCCTCACCGCTTTGGTATTTGCCAAAAATTTGATTGCCCTTGATCGTCACAGCTTTGATATCGCCGCTTTCCACACGTGTCAGAAACTCAGAAAAAGCCATTTCACTTGGCCCAGGACGTTGAGACGTTCCCTGAAACAAATTGAAAAGTACCAACACCAGCAAGCCGATGATAATCCACAGGGCAATGTTCTTACTGAAATTCACGGTCTCACATCCTTTTTCACGGCAATGCGTGGTGTATTAATTGAGCAAAAAATAGCCTTCTGCACGGCATGCCGTGAAAGGACTTCTTAACTCTTCCTCATAGAAATAGTGCTTTTCCGCGGTTACGCAACGGAAAATCCTTCTCCAGACAAAGGAATTTTAGGGGAAAATTGCACACAAATCTCTTTATTTTCAATGCACCCAGGTCTCACAAGCGTGTATCCCTTATCTGACTTGATAATAGGGAAGCTTAGGCGAGCACAGTCAGGGATGGCTTGAAACCACAAAGGGCGCTCAACATGGCTTACTTTTGCTGCTATTTTCGGCGACCATGGCAATACAGCGTCCATCGCCTTTAGGTTTTCTGATCTAATTAAGAAGCGCTGGTCCCAGAGTAATGATCTCTTATCAAGCAGCATCTCTGACGGCAGGTTACGTGCCTCCCGGCAAACAAGGATCTCGTCATCATTCATTACGAAGCGAACGCCACCAAGCGTTGCCCCCTTACCCATGCTGATACGTTTATCCAGCCGTTCAATAGAAGAGATCGATGGTGGGTAAACATTTCCCCCGACCACGATCACTGCTTTGCTGAGAATACGCAGCCGGATTTCAGGATTTACCTGCCGCACACACGTCACACTAAGTCGAAGATACCCTTCGGGGCGTAAATCAGCATAACGTGCGAGCCAATGAGATACCTGTGCTTCGAGAGCATGTCTGGCGCGCCTGAATCTTTCTGCACCCCGCATCATACCTATGATGTCAGTTGAATTTTCTGCGAGCTCTTCACGAACTTTTACACGTCCGTACTTTGTGTCGATATTCGATGGATCTTCAATCCAAGGCACATCTTCACGCTCAGTGGTCACCACCAGTCGCTCTTTTGGAAACGCCAGCAGCGGTCGAATGATCCGACATGAGGACAGCATGCGAACAGTCGCCATCGCCGCCAATCCGTCCGGGCCACTCCCATGCTTTACTCGCATAATGAATGTCTCGGCCTGATCATTCGCATGATGACCAATCAACAGATGCAGCACATCATTATCATGACACCATACATCCATCAGACCATATCTGGCGGCTCGAGCTTCTGCCTGTACCGCCGAAGTCGGCTTATGCCCTACCCACGGCAAAACAACCGATGGGATACCCAGCTTTGATAACCGTTCTTTTGTTAAGCGCGCTTCACCAGCAGATGCATCCCGCAGACCATGATCGACAATCAACGCCGTAACGCTGCCACCAATGGTTTTCGTCCAGCGATGACTTAGGAACGCCAGCGCCATGCTGTCGGCACCACCAGAAACAGCAATAGCCAGATGGGGCTTGCTTTCAAAAGGTTCTACCGCCTGCATCGCAGTGGCGAATTCATTTTTATTGATAGGTAACGCTAACATGAGGAATTTAGCGCATCAGCAACGGCATAATTACACGCAGCCGTTCTTTTGCCATTCCCGTTGCAATGTACTTTTCAGACCCGCTGGGGCATCAGGATAATCACCACGTAATTTCTGAAAAGCAGCACATGCTTCGCTTTTCTTCTCCAAACTCGCCAATGACATACCAAGTTTCAGTAAAGCATCCAGCGCTTTTGGTCCTTGTGGGTCCGTTTGATAGCCTTCAAGGAAAGTTTCTGCGGCTTCCACGAATGAACCTCGGACATAATACGTCTCACCTAGCCAGTAACGCGCATTGCTGGCGAGTGGATCATCGTTGTGCTGTTCAATAAACTGACGCAATGCCGACGATGCCATGTCGTACTTGCCTTGGCGTAATAGACCAAACGCACTCATGTATTTTTCGCGGGGGGTGCCGTTTGGTAAAGCTGCCGTCTGCGTTGGCGCTGCGACGGTCGTCTGCTGAGTAGGCGCAACGTTCACACTAGCCGGCGACGGTGATGCAAGTGGCTGAGGTGCTGGTGCTGGCTCTCCAGTCAATTGTGCGAGCAATTCATCGGCTTCACTTTGCGGCGCCGGGATAGCTGTCGGGCTGCCAACGTCTGATGAGTTGAGCGTCCCCAAAACTTGCGAACCGTCTGGTAAATTATTGTTGGATGCTGGAATCGCATTATTCTGTGGTGTCAGCGTGCCTTGCGCAGTTAGTGGCGTCTGCATCGCAGCGCCCGCATCGGCCATTGGCTTTTTTATACCGCCAGATGTTGAACCATGCTCGAGCTGGCTCAGCCTAAAATCAACATCAGCAGACATTTTCTCTAGCTGCGCAGTGACCTGGTTCATTTGGAATGACATTTCCTCAATGCGGCCTGTGACATTGCGAAGGTCATTCTCTAGTTGAGACATACTAATACTCAGACGCGCGTAAGCAGGTTCACCAGAACCAGCATCAACACCCGTCGCACTAGCGCTAGTCGAACCACCACCGCGTGCAATTTGCACATTCAATGTCCGAATATCACGTTCTAGACGTTCAATTCGATCCATCAATGCACTGGCATCAAGACTTTGTGCCAAAGCTGGCAAAGATGAAACTAGCATAGCAGCGCTCAACACGCCGCTTATCCAAACGCTACGCAAAGTCATTATTCTCTCCAGTTTTCCCACCTAACAATGAATACAGCATTCTGACGAACACTGCCTTTCCACTCAAGATGACAATCATATTAGGCAAAATTAAGGCGCTTGCCTATCCGGTTCACACCGTTAAGCAAGCGCCATAAATTTTCGCCAGTCCCGGAGGATTAGCTACCGGACGTATCAACCACAGTTACAGAACGGCGATTTTGCGCCCATGCTGCTTCGTTGTGGCCGAGAGCGGCTGGGCGCTCTTTACCGTATGAAAGTGTTTTGACGCGTGATGGGTTAACACCCAATGCGACCAAGTAATCTTTTGCAGCGTTAGCACGACGTTCACCGAGGGCGAGGTTGTACTCACGTGTGCCGCGCTCATCAGCGTGACCTTCGAGAACGACACGGATGCCGCCAAATCTCTTAATCCAGGCTGCCTGCTTTTCAAGAGCAGCACGGGCCTGAGCACTTAGCTCTGAGCTATTGAGGGCAAAGAATACACGGTCGCCAACGTTAACAACCAGGTCTTCTTGTGAACCATTTGGAATAGTGACTTTGGCCATTGGAGCCGCATTCGAACCAGATATCGTCGATGCACCGCCAGAGGACTGAGTATTGCCACTCGATTCTGGCGCTGTTTCACAAGCTGCAACCAATGCAACCGCTGCCAGGACACTTAAAAACTTAAAACGCATAGGAATACTCCTTAACGGGTGATAATTTAATATCTCAATCGCCGACTATCCGGCATAAACTATGGTTGGTGTAATTCAATTCACACCAGTTCTGGATATCTTTAACGACTGACACGCTTGATTCCAAGCCCTTTTTTAGAAAATTCCTCCCTGTGGATGAATTGTGCACGTACTTGTTTTCGCATTGCAGCACAACTAATCAAGGGATCAACGGTGACCAGGCAGGGTCTGAAGCCCCCACAGGCGTAATAATCTCACGTTCATTGTAGCCTGTTAAATCAATAGAATAGAGGCGTGGATCGCTTACATTCTCGCCACGTTTCGACTGTCGGTAGAACATTAACACGCGCCCGTTCGGGGACCACGTCGGCGATTCTACCAGATAATCCTGCGCCAGTAACCGTTCGCCGGTTCCATCTGGCCGCATCACACCAATGTAGAATGTCCCACGTGAAATTTTTGTGAATGCAATCAGATCGCCACGTGGTGACCAAACAGGTGTAGCGTAACTGCCCTTACCGAAACTGATGCGCCGCACGTTACGTCCATCACCATCCATGACATATAGCTGCTGTGAGCCGCCGCGATCAGAGTTAAAGACGACTTGATTAGCATCCGGTGAGAAACTTGGAGATGTATCAATGGCACCAGACCGTGTCAACTGACGGGCCTGACGCGTTCGCAGATCCATCACGTGAATGTCAGTTTTGCCGTTCTCAGACATACTCATGATGACGCTTTGCCCATCCGGCGAAAAGCGCGGCGCAAAAGTCATACCCGGGAAGTCACCCAATAATTCCTGACGGCCTGTATCAATGTTGAATATATAAACACGCGGCGTATTGCCCCTGTAACTTAGATACGTGATCTCTTGAAGAGTTGGTGAAAACCGTGGGGTGAGAACAAGCTCTGATCCATCCGTTAAGAACCTGTGGTTCTCGCCGTCCTGGTCCATAATCGCCAGACGCTTTACGCGGCGGAGTTCTGGTCCACTTTCAGCGATATAGACAATCCGCGTATCGAAATATCCATCTTCGCCTGTGATTCTTTTGTAGATAGCATCGGCAATGATGTGCGCAACACGACGCCAATTGTCAGGCACCGTGAAGTATGCGAGCCCAACCATCTGCTGTTCGGCAAAAACATCCCAAAGCCTAAATTTAACACGCAAACGTCCATCAGCAACTAACTGTATGCGCCCCTGCACCAAAGCTTGAGCATTGATTATCCGCCAATCACCAAACCTCGGTAGCGTATTTAATGACGCATCCGTTTGAATAAAGGCCCGTTTATCAATCGGCTTAAATAATCCGGAGCGCTGCAAGTCAGCTGCGATCACGCCTGCCATTTCACGGCCAATTTGTGAGTCCGATGCTCCTCTCCCAAAAAAGTCAGCAACAGCAATTGGCAAAGGTTCAGCTTTACCTTGTGTGATATCAACTCGAAGTTCGGCATTCGCAAATCCGATAGTTGTCACCATCAGTGCTATGGCAATAGCGAGGGTTCGCATTGTGGCTCGAATTAGCATAAGGGCTCCTTACAGCAGCTCTTTTGGATCAAAGTTGATAACGATCTGTCGCCAGAATTGGTACTTATTTGGCGGTAGTTTGATGGGATTGCAACGTGGATTCAATACAGCGCGTTTCGCAGCATCCGCTGCTGACTGATAAAATGGCTCACTAAAATAGCGCGCTTGGTCTTCGATTGAGGCTGACTGTACTGTTCCATCGGGATTCATTTGCATACGAATGACAACAGCCAGGCTCGCCGCACCTTTAGATCCCGGGTTTATATTCCAACATGGCGTCACCTGTTTAATCACCTGGCGCTGCATTGCATCACGCTCAGTCATCGTAACAGCCTTGGTTGGATCTGAATTCGGGGCCGATGATTTTGTCTTCAGCGCATTGCGCATCTGTGCCGCAAAATCGAGCTTTGGTTCTTCCTTGGCCTCAGCTTTCTGGGTCTCCTTGATTTCCTCAAGCGTCTTTAAGAGTGACGCAACCTCAAATTGCTCAGGTGGCTTTGGATTCTTTGGCAATGCTGCTTTCGCTGCCGCAGGTTTTGGCGGCTCCGGCTTTGGTTCTAGTTTTGGCGCAGGCTCTACCTTAACTTCTGGCTCGGGCTCGGGTTCCGGCGCAGGTTCAGGTTCTTTCTTTGGCTCGGGCTCTGGCTCTGGCGGCAACGTAGCAATCTCTGGCTTGGGTGCTGGTGGCGGCGGTGGCGCAGGTTCAGGCTTCTTCTCAACAACCGGTTCTGGTTTTGGCGGCGTTGGCTCTGGCTTCTTTTCAGGCTCAGGTTCTGGCTCAGGTACCGGGGCGGGTAGATTCCGAACTTCATTGATCTCAACAAGTTCAACAAATACAGGCGCTTCTTCAAACACTTCTGGTGGGCTTAAAAGCGGCAAACCGAGGACGCTCGCCGCGAGGACCGCGACGTGAAAGACGACTGAAAAGGTAAATCCGTATTTCATATAAAGCTGTATATCGCTGCCAGTTTAAGGATTAGTTTTTGGCTTGGTCGACGAAGACTTCTTCGTCTCTTTTTTCGGGCTGCCACCACTACGCGTTATCATTGCAACCCGCCGATAACCTGCCTTGTTAATTGTGCCCATGACTTCCATCACGCGGCCATAATTGATCCCCGCATCACCACGTACAAAAATTCGAAGATCAAAATTCTGCCCCGTGATCGCCTGCAAACGTGGCACCAATGTTTCCAGTGGCACCTGGGTATCTTGCAAATAAATCTCGCCAGTCTCGGTGATTGAAATCGCCAACGGTTCATCATCGCCCGCAACAGTACCCGCCTTAGTATCAGGCAAGTTCACTTCAACACCAACCGTCAACAAAGGCGCCGTCACCATAAAGATGATCAAGAGCACGAGCATAACATCAACAAACGGAGTCACGTTAATCTCACTCATCGGGTTATGTTTTTTACGGGAGAAACGTCCCCCGCCTCGCCCTGCTTGTTGAACTGATACAGCCATCGTGACCTCCTAGGTGTCCATTTCACGAGAAAGGATTGCGGCAAATTCACCAGCAAAGCTATCAAGCCTGCCAGTATATCGATCGAGATCACGATTGAGTTTGTTAAACGCAACAACGGCCGGAATGGCTGCCAGCAGACCAAGTGCCGTCGCGAACAATGCTTCAGCAATACCAGGCGCCACAACGGCAAGACTTGAGTTCGATGAAATCGCGATCGATTGGAAGCTGTGCATGATCCCCCAAACAGTACCAAACAATCCGACGAACGGTGCTGTTGCACCCGTCGTTGCCAAGAACGTCATATACTTCTCAGCGCGATCCATTTCCCGGTTCACTGTAATTTGCATAACCCGTTCGATACGGTCAGCAAGGCCCACCTTAAAGTTTTCAGAGGTATTCCCAGACACGCGCCGCCATTCTCGCATCGCAGCAGCAAATACAGCTGACATCGGGTCGCGCGGATTACTGGAGACTTTATCGAAAAGGTCATCAAGAGACTTACCTGACCAAAATGCCTGTTCAAATTCGTCTGATCTTTTGTTCAAACGGCGTACTGTCAGCAATTTCTCAAAGATGATTGCCCAGCACCAGATTGATGCAAGAACAAGCATCACCATCACCGATTTAACGACAAGATCAGCACGCAGGAACATCGACATCATCGTGAACTGATCTGCGGTTAGTGATCCCGCCATGACAGCTGCATCAACCACTTGGTTTTCCATATTATTCTCCGCTCAACTTGGTGTGCACCTTGAATGAACCAAGGCGATCCTTAACAACGTTCGGCAACCTTTTGGGATTACCCGTATCAATATCCATGCAGGCCAACCGCACATTCATCACAACAAGAATATTCCCATCACGAACAACATCCTGTGCCATGCGCAAACTAGCCCCACTGATTTCCGTCACCCGAGTTCGAACCTCAAGGGCGTCATCTAGCTTTGCGGGCTTGATGTAATCGGCATGACATTCTCGAACTGCAAATGCAACACGATCATCGCGCATCAATTCACCATTTTCGATACCTTGGCTCCGCAATAACTCAGTCCGTGCGCGCTCTGCAAACTTCAGATAATTAGCGTAATAAACGATCCCGCCCACATCGGTATCTTCGTAATAAACGCGTATGCTCATGACATGATCTTCATTTTGCATGGTCTCAGTCATCGTCCGAAGCCTTCGCATCATCATCAGCAATCAATTCAAGCTGATTAAATGTGGATGGAGGTTTAAGTCCCAAATGCTTAAACCCATCTCCGGTCAGTGCGCGACCACGAGGGGTGCGCATCAACAAACCCTGCTGGATCAAATACGGCTCGATAACATCTTCAATGGTATCGCGCTGCTCAGAAAGTGCCGCAGCCAGTGTTTCAACTCCGACGGGACCGCCACCATAATTATCCGAGATGCAACTAAGGTACCTGCGGTCCATCGCATCCAAGCCGCGCTTGTCCACATCCAGACGATTAAGCGCGGCATCAGCACCTGGCGCATCAACAGGCGACAAGCCATCAACTGCAGCAAAGTCCCTAACCCGGCGCAACAATCGGCCCGCAACCCGAGGCGTGCCACGTGCGCGTTTTGCGATCTCACGGGCGCCATCAGGGGTTAATTCCATACTTAACAATCCAGCCCCACGACTGATGATGCTCTGCAAATCATCAATCCCGTAAAACTCAAGGCGCATTGGAATGCCAAAGCGTTCTCGCAAAGGTGTCGTGATCAGACCCGATCTCGTTGTCGCCCCCACGAGTGTAAATCTTGGGAGATCAATGCGGACTGAGCGTGCAGCAGGGCCCTCGCCGATAATCAGATCGAGCTGAAAATCTTCCATAGCTGGATAAAGGATTTCCTCGACCGCTGGGCTGAGGCGATGAATTTCGTCAATAAACAAAACATCGCCTGCTTCCAGGTTCGTCAAAATTGCAGCAAGGTCACCCGCCTTGGCAATCACAGGCCCAGATGTCGCCCGAAAACCAACGCCCATTTCTTTTGCGACAATGGATGCCAGGGTTGTTTTACCCAATCCGGGTGGCCCGTAAAACAACACATGGTCCAAGGCTTCACCACGACTGATGGATGCCGCAACGAAGACCTTCAGGTTTCCCCGCACTTGCGGCTGGCCAACGAAATCATCAAGTCTTTGTGGGCGAAGTGCAGCGTCCTGAGCATCCCCGGAAATCTGTTCAGCTTCGACGATGCGATCACCTTCAGCCATCTAACCTCGGCCTCCCATACGGGTATCGGACGGTGCTAGTTTTGTAAGTCCTGCTTTTATCAGCGCCCCGACGGTCGCGCCTTCACCAAGTTCAACTGATGCTTCGGTGACAACGCCCAAGGCTTGCGACGGGCTATAGCCAAGATTAACCAGCGCTGAAACAGCATCTGAAATATCGCTTGGTGCGCCGACGGCACCACCAGATGCACGGCCCCCTATTTCAGCTTGAAGCGTTTGCCCCAATGCCAATGACCCAACCTTATCCTTTAGTTCAGAGATGATGCGGCTAGCCAACTTTGGCCCAACGCCAGGCGCACGTGTGATCGCCGTTTTATCACCTGAGATGATGGCTCGACTGACTTCATCCGGGCTCAAGACACCCTGCAATGCCAGGCCGACTTTGGCTCCAACCCCTTGAACCGTTGTCAAAAGCTTGAACCAATCCCGATCCAACGCATCAGCAAAGCCATAAAGATGTATGTGATCTTCACGAACGTTTGTCTCAATGAAAACCATCGTCGCCTCGCCAACCACAAGATTGCCCAATGTGCGACCTGAGGCGAAGACAAGATAACCAACACCGTTCACATCAATGACGACCCAGCCATCCCCGATCTCGTCAACAATCCCTTTAAGGCGCGCGATCATGTGGCAGCCTGCGCAAGTTTACGGATTTTTTCTGCAGTGCCTCTGTGGTGTGCATGGCAGATCGCAACCGCAAGCGCATCCGCCGCATCTGCATTTGTAACTTTCGCACCCGGCAATAACATTTTGACCATCATTTGAACTTGTTCTTTCTGTGCATGTCCGGATCCGACAACGGTCTTCTTAACCAGGTTCGGCAGATACTCGGCAACATGCAGCCCAGCTAAAGCCGGGACTAGTAAAACGATGCCGCGCGCCTGCCCAAGCTTAAGAGTTGAGACCGGGTTCTTGTTTACGAACGTTTCTTCGACAGCGGCTTCCTCAGGATTATACTCAGCAATAACGTCAAGAAGACCGGCATGCAGTTCAACCAATCGCTCGGCCAACGATGCCTTTGGGGACGTCTTCACAACACCATCGGCAACGTAGGTAAGACGATTACCCACCGCTTTGATGACACCCCACCCCGTTATCTGCAATCCAGGATCGAAACCGATCAGACGCACGCACTACTCCTCAATTAAGCGCTCAACCGCGCCATGATTTCATCTGAAACATCAAAGTTCGAAAACACTGTTTGCACATCATCGTTGTCTTCCAAAACATCGATCAGCTTAAGCAATGTTCCAGCTGTATCTTCGTCGACATCAACCGGCGTCTGGGGTTTCCATTCAAGCGCACCTTTTTCTGGATCGCCATATTTCTCAGTTAAAGCTTCACGGACTGCCGCAAAGTCTTCGGCGTCACATGAAATAGAATGTCCCTCATCATCACTTTCGACATCGGTGGCACCTGCCTCCAAAGCCGCTTCGAACATTTCATCAGTACTGGCTTTATCTGCGGCATAGACCAATCGGCCCACACGATCGAACATGAATCCAACACTCCCGGTTTCACCAAGATTACCGCCGTGCTTAGCAAATGCAGAACGGACTTCAGATGCTGTCCGATTACGATTGTCCGTCAGCGCCTCTACGATCACGGCAATGCCACCCGGGCCATAACCCTCATAGCGAATTTCTTCGTAGTTCTCGGTATCACCACCAACACCACGCTGAATAGCGCGTTTAATATTATCGTTAGGCATGTTTTCAGAGCGCGCATTTGACACTGCCAAACGGAGGCTGGGGTTAAACCCAGGGTCTTCACCCTGGCGCGCTGCAACTGAGATTTCCTTTGCCAGCTTAGCAAAGTTCTTCGCACGCTTGGCATCCTGTGCGCCCTTGCGATGCATAATGTTTTTAAATTTGGAATGGCCGGCCATGATTGTCCAATCTGTCTTTATATCTAAATGCACATAGCAAACACGCGTGAGCGCGAAATGCGAATCATCTTATATTACCTGTGAGGCGCAGAAATGAATACCGCGCCGACCGTTCTGAGACATCATTTAGGGGTATTATGTCAACATTTGGGCGATGATCGACGAATTTTCATAAAACTTTGCTTATGGCTTCGGGATCGTTTCCGACAACGACGCACCAACACGCACCGGTTCAATCCGCTTTGCACGCCCTGTTTTATCATCAATAACAACAAAGCAGCCGCATAATGTGCCGTCTTTGTCAGCAGGTTCTAAGCGAACGCGCTCACCTTTTGTGACAAATCGAGCAATCGCGCCTTCTTTTTTCATGCCAATGACCGAGTTGTAATCCCCTGTCATCCCAAGATCCGTCTGATACGCCGTCCCACCAGGGAGCACCCACGTATCTGCTGTCGGCACATGCGTATGCGTTCCTACAACCACACTGGCACGGCCATCGACATGATGGGCCAAGGCCTGCTTTTCACTCGTAGCTTCGCCATGAACGTCAAAGACAATGGCATCAACATCTCGGCCGATTTTATACCTCGCCAGCAAATCATCCATGGCACGGAATGGATCGTCCAAAAGCTCCATGAATAGCCGGCACATAACATTAGCCACCAGGATTCGCTTGCCGCTCTCGGTCTTGTAAATGCCTGAGCCTTTACCTGGTGTGCCGGGAACATAGTTCAATGGACGTAGAATCCGCTCGTCACGCTCCATTTGCGATAACACATCACGTTGATCAAAAACATGATTGCCTGTCGTGATACAATCCACGCCAGCTTGATAGAACGAGTCACAAATAGATCCGGTTATACCAAATCCATGCGCCGCATTCTCACCATTGACGATGACAAAGTCTGTTTTCAGTCTTATTTTGAGGGATGAAAGGTTTGCATTCAGAACGGCACGGCCAGCACTTCCAACGACATCACCAATAATTAGTATTCTCATAACTTTCCTTCGTCACAGCTGGTATCCGCAAGTGCGCCAACGCGCTGAACACCCAGTTCTGTGGCCATCCAATCCAAGGGTTGATCATGCGGGCCACGGATGACGGTGTCTACCCGCTGCGCTGAAAAAGCAACACCAACAGCGTCAGCGCTGCCGTGCATACGTAATTTTTGAAGCGTCCGGTCATAATACCCGCCGCCATATCCAAGCCGATATCCAGCATCATCAAAGCTGAGCAGTGGCACAAAAAGTATTTCAGGCAGGACTTCCAGCGCATCATTATCAGGAATAGAGGTGCCAAAAACACCATCTACAAGCTGATCGCCCGGGCCCCACACGCGAAAAATCAACGGTGCCGCCTTAGCTGCCACGACGGGCAAAGCGGTTCTATGTCCAGCTTCTGAAAGTGATTGTATTAATGGGCGTGTATCAATCTCATTACCCATCGGCCAAAAAATAGAAATGGTTTTCGGTCGATCAGATAAACCAAGCTCGCCACGCGCTGCTATAATCACATCGCTTAAATGGTTGCCAGCATTCGGGTTGTTGTCGAACGCGCGCTTCCTGACAACAGCGGTGGTTTTACGTGCGAGATTTTTCGCGTCATCAATGTTGGTCATTTAATACAAACCCCAATGCCCTACGGTAGCATCGGTTGAGAAAAAGAAATAGCGGACCGCCTGAGCCGTTGGCCTTGAGATCCTCCGTGGCCAAGTTTAGTAGGTGGGGGCCGTAAATATCTGCCCCAAGAGGCAAACAGGGACAGCTCCCGTACGGTGGATTTAGGCCCCTGGGATAACGTAGGCCTGACATACTCCGCAGCCCGCCACTTATCAAGTTAGGTCTGTTCGAGGCTCGCCGCAATGCTTTCAATGCGTTCAGATAATTTTTCTAGGCTTTCGCTTAATCTGCCATCGGCCTCAGCGGCTGCAGCGGCCCCTTTTCCGCCGGATTTAAGCGTATCCATTTCAGAATATGCATCAGATAATTCATCAGCAACTAACAGTGAGACCATGACCAGCAACTTGGCATCACCGACTTGACCAACCGCGGCGACGAGTTCGCTCACACGATTATCAACATATGTCCCCAGACGTGAGAGGTGTGCTTCCTGACCATCGTCACATGCGACGTTATACTTGCGGTCGTTTATTGTAACAGTGACTTGCGCCATATCAGTTGTCGCCTTCGTTCTTCAAAATCGAATCCAGACGCTGAATGGTGGTGTTAAGCCGGTCAGCTGCGGCTAGGTTCAAATTCTTCAATTCAGCATTTTCCAACCGCAATCGCTCAACAACCTCAGAACCTTCGACGGGCTCAGTATTAATTGTACGTGAAGTCAGCGCCAAATCCAAACGGTCAACGGCAGCTTCCAGGCGCTCATACGCCCGATCGACGCGTGAAGCTTTGGCGATAGTCGACATTGACATAGGTACGCGGCCCCCTCGGATGACAGTAAGATTAATTACATTCATAAAGACGTTAGTCCGGTTAGGCGATTTAGGTCAATTCATACCTGAGCCAAATCGTCCCTGAGCCAAATCGTCTAAATTTATGAGATTCCCCACATTTTTGGACTTTCGGTTGTCACAGTAACAATACTAAATCCAATCAAGCGTTGACGTTTGGGGTGAAACCCGGTTTTTTGCGCTAGAAATTTATATATTAATCTCAGATGCCGCACTGATTCCAGTCGCGGTCAACCTAGGAGGAAACAATGGCGGTACGTGTTGCCATCAACGGTTTTGGACGAATTGGTCGCTTAGTTCTACGCGGCATTTTGGAAAGTGGTCGTAAAGACATTGAAGTTGTCGCGATTAACGATCTTGGCTCTGTAGATATGAATGCACATCTGTTCCGCTACGACTCTACGCATGGTCGCTTCCCTGGCGAAGTCGTCGTTAATGGCGACACACTTGATGCAGGCGCAGGCCCAATGAAAGTGACTGCGGAACGCGATCCTGCAGATCTTCCATGGGGTGAGATTGGCGTCGACATTGCCTTTGAATGCACAGGCTTCTTCACCGACCTCGCGAGTGCAGGTAAGCACATCGAAGCTGGTGCCAAGAAAGTTCTAATCTCAGCACCAGGTAAAGATGTTCATAAAACAATCGTATACGGCGTCAACCATGATGCACTGACTGCTGACGACACCATCGTTTCCAATGCTTCATGCACGACAAACTGCCTTGCACCTGTTGCGCATGTATTGAATCAGTTGGTTGGTATCGAAAAAGGTTACATGACAACGATCCATGCATTCACAGGCGATCAGCGTACGCTTGATACATTGCATTCCGATCCACGCCGTGCACGGACAGCATCAGCTTCGTTGATCCCAACATCGACGGGCGCTGCAAAGGCTGTTGGTCTTGTTCTTCCTGAATTGGCAGGCAAGCTGGATGGCACATCAGTTCGTGTTCCTTCACCAAACGTTTCGTTGATTGATCTCACGTTTGTTGCCGGTCGCGACACAACAGCAGAAGAAATCAACACTGCAATGAAGGCTGCTGCAGAAGGCCCGCTTAAAGGTGTTCTTGGTTATGTGACGGATCCTTTGGTCTCAATTGACTTCAATCATGATCCACACAGTTCAAGTTTTGATTCAACCCAGACCCAGGTTATGGGTGGCAACTTTGTTCGTGTCCTCAGCTGGTATGATAACGAATGGGGCTTCTCAAATCGTATGCCGGATACGGCTATGGTGATGGCGGGCGTTTGACGCACAACGCGCCTTTTATCATTGTCCATAACATCGAGCATGTCCGCCGCGCGCTTCGTGTGGCGGCATCGCTCAAATGCCCCACTTTTCTTTTAAGCACACCAGATGCCGCTGGAACAATTGGGCCAGCGGTATTTCGAGATATGATAGATATCTCAATTAAAGAGACGAATTTAGACCCGGATCAGGTCTTTGCATTTATCGACTGTGGGTCAAACACCGGACATGCGTTAAAAGCGGTCCAGGAAAGATGCAGACACATCCGGATAAATGCATCATCAGAAATTCTGGTTAAATTACGTGAAATGCTAGGTCCTGACAGTCGTGTTATTGACGCAGCACCTATCTCAACACTTAATCTTGAAGACACATCTATTTCAGATGAAGCCATACGTAACTGGCTCAACACATAAATCGGACCCTATCCATGGCATCGAACAAAAAGAACGAAAACTGCAAACTGTACCTTTTGACCCCCGCTAAGATCGAGACGGTTTCGTTTGCGGAAACATTAAAGCGCACCATTGATGCCGCTCCAGAAATTATTGGCGCCGTTCAGTTACGCCTAAAAGACGTCGAAGATGATGATTTTATGCGCGCCGCTGAAGCACTCGTGCCCGTCTGCCATAGCTTCGATCTGCCACTGATCATCAACGATCGCCCTGAGTACGCATTGGATAGTGGCGCTGACGGTGTTCATATCGGCCAAGACGACATCAGTTATGATCGGTGTTATCAAATGCTAGGCGATGATGCCATTATTGGCGTGACCTGCCATGCAAGCCGGGATTTGGCGATTGAGGCTGGTGACAAAGGGGCAGATTACGTTGCTTTTGGCGCTTTCTTTCCGAGCAAAAGCAAAGAGGTTAAGCACCATGCTGATACTGATCTACTCGAGTTCTGGTCAAACATGACTGTCGTTCCATGTGTGGCTATTGGCGGTATAACAGCAGAAAACTGCGCTCCACTCGTCGAAAACGGCGCAAACTATCTTGCTGTAATCGGCAGCGTTTGGGACCATAAAGACGGCCCAGAAGCAGGCGTCCGTGCTTTTGTTGAGCAACTTCCTCAATAAGCACATTACGACATAACGTAAGTTTTCGGTGACATGCCCCCCGCGGACCTGATAGAATCCGTTTAGGGTCTTTACCCGTTAGGCTTTATTTTTCAGGACTCAAAGATATGAAGATTGACGGCAACAACATCCGTCCTGGGATGGTTATTGAGCATCAGGGCCGCCTTTGGCGCGCTATTAAAACGCAGCACACGCAGCCGGGCAAAGGTGGCGCGTATTTGCAGGTTGAGCTTAAGGACGTTCGTGGCGGCACCAAGCTGAACGAGCGCTTTCGGTCATCTGAAAAAGTAGAGCGCGCAACGCTTGAACAAACAGATTATCAGTTCCTGTTCTCAGACGGCGATATGCACACTTTTATGCACCCTGAGAGCTACGAGCAGATTTCACTCAATACGGAAGCTATTGGTGAGGCAAACGTCCCTTTCTTACAGGATGGTATGAACGTCAAAATCGAAACATATGAGGAAGAGCCGCTTGGCGTAGAACTTCCTCAGCATGTGACACTTGAAATTGTTGAAGCCGATGCCGTTGTAAAAGGCCAAACAGCCTCATCATCATACAAACCTGCCATGCTTGAAAACGGCGTCAAAATCCAGGTCCCACCTCATATTGGTGCAGGTACTCGGGTCGTCGTCGATACACGTGAAGTCACGTATGTTGAGCGTGCGAAAGATTGAGGTTGAACTAAAAAAGCATGTCTAATCGCTTATCCCCAATTCTGACAGTTATGGTGAACGCCGCTCAAAAAGCGGGCCGCGCGTTACGTCGAGACTTTGGTGAAGTTGAAAATCTTCAGGTTCTTAAAAAAGGCCCTGCCGACTTTGTAACCAAGGCTGACACCAAAGCTGAAAAAATCATTGTCGAAGAACTCCAGAAAGTTCGTCCGGCATATGGTTTCGTCCTTGAAGAAGGTGGCGTGGTTGAAGGGTCCGACATCTCGAATAGATGGATCATTGATCCATTAGATGGCACGACAAACTTCCTTCATGGCATTCCGCACTTCGCTGTTTCTGTTGCGCTTGAACGCGACAAACGGATCGAAGCGGCCGTTGTCTACAACCCGATTACGGATGATTTGTTCTATTCCGAACGTGGACAAGGTGCGTTTTTCAGAGATTCGCGTTTGCGTGTTTCTGGTCGCTCAGTGATTGCAGAATCAATTTTTGCCACCGGCGTGCCGTTCTTGGGCATCGAAGGTCATGATGAATTTATCGAAGAATTGCGAGTCGTTATGGCAAAATCTGCTGGTATTCGCCGCTTTGGCGCAGCTTCGCTAGACTTGGCATTTGTCGCTGCTGGTCGGTATGAAGGGTATTGGGAGCGTAATATCTCAAGTTGGGATATGGCTGCAGGCCTTTTATTGGTTAAAGAAGCTGGTGGCATTGTCACAGACTTCAAGGGTCGTGATCGCATGCTGGAAACCGGTAGCGTGATTGCAACCAACGCATCTTTGGACCAAGATTTTCGTAAATTATTGAAGAAAGCCGCAAAAATTACTTAAAGCGGTTGAGACTAAGCGCTCGGTTGGCTATTTTCTTCAGTAATTGATTTAGCGTGGATAAGCGCGCAGCTCGATTTTGGGCAGTGGAGGCTTCATGTACCGCATATTGAAACGAAGACATTTAAAGATTTTACGACGTAATTTGGTCGTCGGCTCAACGCTCGCAATAGCGCTTGCGGCAGCGACACCATTGCATGCGCAAACATCTTCTTACCAGCCTGCGACAGATAACGTATCGATCAACTGGAATGCATTGAACAATGCAGGCCAAGTTCGCTCGGTCGTTTCAACGCAAGGTTATGCAAGCGCGCCAGTATCTCAGGGCGGTCTGTTAATGCCCGGGACACGGATGCCACGTTCGACGCTGCATGTTGCGCCGCCTGCTGGAAGCTCGAGCGTTCAACTGAGCAAGCCCGGCACAAAAAAAGCTGCACCTAAGCCTGCAATGGCGAAAGCACCAGCCCCGGCACCTGTACCTAAAGTTGCTGCTGCACCTGCGCCAAAACCTGCCATACCTGCACCAAGTGCACCTAAAAAATTAGCTGAGAAGAAGCCAGCAGCAAATGCGAGTGCGCCGCCTCCTCCTCCACCTGCAACTATTTCTGCATCTGCACCACCTCCTCCACCGATGCCATCAGCGCCAGCAACTGCTGATGTGCCTGAAGCTCCAAAAGCGCCGGCTATATCTGCCGCGCCCGTCCCGACAGAGCAGGCATCTACCACATCAGCAACATCAACTGATGATGGCGCTGTTCAAGTTATCTTCAACGGTGGTGACACAAAGCTATCAGCTGACGGTCAAGCGGCTGTTGATAAAGTCTTGGGCGAGCTTGAAAAATCCGATGGCTTCCGCGTCCAATTGATGGCGCATGCTGTTGGTGACGACCTTACTGCTAGTCAGGCACGTCGCATTTCCTTATCGCGCGCATTGTCCGTAAGATCATACTTGATCGAAAAAGGTGTGCGCTCATCTCGCATTGATGTCCGCGCCCTCGGAGACAAGGGTGAAGGCGACCCAAAAAATCGCGTCGACGTTAATCTGATTGATCGCTAAGGCGCGATGCCTCAGCATCTTTATGCGCTGGGATATATCCTAAATCGGTTGCCTTAAGGATTTGCACAAATGACACGCCCCACCCTTTATCTATTTCGTATGTTGATATTTTTGGGGATTGTTGCGGCAGCGTGTTTCTTTGTATTCGATCCCTTAAAAGAAGCATTCCTCGCGAATGCCGCATTGAATGGCCTTATTCTTGGCGTTCTGGTTCTGGGTATCGCATACAATTTTCGCCAAGCTGCATTGCTTTACCCCGAAGTCAAATGGCTTGAGCGGTTCCGAGACAATTTAGCTGAAACAGAAGCTGGCTTGCAGGTCCGTCTCCCGGACAATGCTGAGAGCCCAAACCTTTTAGGCCCAATGGCGACCATGCTTGCAGATCGGCGCGGCGCCCGGTTCAGTCTATCAGCCTTAAGCATGCGATCTATTCTTGATGGTATTGTCGCAAGACTAGACGAAAGCCGCGATCTATCTCGTTACAATATCGGCTTGCTCATTTTCTTGGGCCTTTTAGGGACTTTTTGGGGATTACTCGAGACCGTTAGCTCTATTGGTGATGTTATCAGCAGCTTGAATGTCGATGGCGGCGAAACTGCGCAAGTATTTGCAAACCTTCAAGCCGGCTTAAAAACGCCTATTGATGGCATGGGGACTGCGTTCTCTTCATCCTTATTTGGTCTGGCAGGCTCCCTCGTTCTTGGATTTCTGGACTTACAAGCGGGCCAGGCCCAAAACCGATTTTATAATGACCTCGAAGAATGGCTATCAAGTGTTACCCGATTATCGAGCGGCGCCCTTGGGTCTGAAGGCGAGCAAGGGGTACCTGCATATGTTTCTGCGTTGCTGGAACAGACGGCTGAAAGCCTTGAAAACCTCCAGGTCATTATGGCTCGGGGTGAGGAAGGCAAGTTTGCCGTCAATACAGGCCTGAGTGAACTTGCGAATAAGGTTGAGACATTGACCGAGCATATGCGTACCGAGCAAGCCGTGATGCGCCGGTTGGCCGAAACTCAGGTCGAAATGAAACCGATATTGGAAAAACTTGCTCAAAACACCGGATCAACAAGCAGTTCTGATGACGCGACGAGCGCACATCTCCGTAATTTGGACAAGAATATGCAGCGCTTGGTTGATGAAACCGCCCTGTCTCGGAACGAAATCACAGATGCCCTTAGGCGTGAAATTCGCCTGCTGGCTCGTACTATCGCCGCGACCGGCGACGTTAACTAAGGTCGCCCTGGATGGCCGCTATCAGTCGCCGCGAGCATAGATCAACGGTCATATGGCCAGGCTTCGTCGATGCTCTGGCAACCCTCTTGATGGTGATCATCTTTCTGTTGCTGATCTTCGTGATGGCGCAGTTCTTCTTAGGCCAGGCGTTATCTGGGCGCGATAAGGCCCTCAAAGAATTAGAGAACGACTTGAGTGCCTTGTCTTCAGTATTAGCACTCACCAAATCTGAGAATACGCAGTTACAAACAAACGTAGATAGCCTTCAGGACCAGTTATCCGCATCTCTGGATAGCCGTGCCAACATCGAACAGCAACTCGCAGCCCTCAGGCTCGACTATGCCTCAGCAACGGCAGAGCTCTCAGAGTTTAAAGCACGTTCCGTCGCCGATAAAGAAGCGATTGATCGCCAATTATCTGAAATTGCTGACCTCAGTGGTGATGTGGCGGCGTTAAAAGCCCTGAAAGATGAGCTTGAGAAAGAGGTTTCGACCCTTTCATTTAGAGCGCAAGCGGCCGAGGATGCTACGAAACAGCTAGAACAGTCTTTATCTGAGACCACAACGTCCCTTGCGAAAACCTCAAGCGAGCGAGACGAGCTAAAAGTCGGGCTTGCAGAAAAACAAGAGATCGCCGACACCGCACGTGCCCAGCTTGCATTAATGAATAAGCAAATGGCCGCGTTGCGCCAGCAGTTGAATCAGTTGAATGCAGCCTTGGAAGCCTCTGAGCTTGATGCCAAAGAGAAGAACGTACAGATTGAATTGCTTGGCCAGCGACTTAATGCAGCGCTTGCGTCCAAAGTTCAGGAACTGTCACGCTATCGATCAGAGTTCTTTGGAAGGTTGCGCCAGCTAATTGGCAATCGTGACGATGTACAGATCGTCGGAGACCGGTTTGTCCTACAATCAGAATTGTTGTTTGCGAAAGGATCAGCGGATATCGCTGCCGGTGGCGAACGTGAACTCGGCAAACTCGCAACGACCTTGCTTGAAATTGCACTTAAAATGCCTGGTGATATTGACTGGATTTTACGCGTAGACGGCCATACCGACAACGATCCTATTGCCACCGCAAAGTTTCCATCAAATTGGGAACTATCTACTGCCCGCGCCTTGTCTGTTGTGCACACCTTGATCAAGGCCGGCATTCCAGCGAAACGTCTTGCTGCAACAGGATTTGGCGAACACTATCCCCTTACATCCGGCTCGAATGAGATTGCAAAAGCAAAGAATCGCCGTATCGAACTCAAATTTACGCAGCGATAATTTATGCCAATACTTTTTCTTATTGTTGTGATCGATCTGATCGGCTTTGGCATTACCATCCCACTGTTGCCGTTTTACGCCGAACATTATCAAGCAACACCGGCTCAAGTCGGGTCTCTGATGGCTATATATTCGGTAACTCAGTTCATCGCTGCGCCATTCTGGGGGCATTTAAGCGACCGCATTGGACGCAAGCCAGTTTTGTTAGGATCAATGGCGGGGGCTGCGCTCGCGTATATTTGGCTTGGGACTGCTGAAACGCTTTTGGCGTTGTTTGCTGCACGCGCCATGGCGGGTTTCATGGCAGGAAATATCTCTACGGCCTTTGCGTATATCGCTGACATCACAACCAAAGAAAACCGTGCCAAAGGCATGGGCTTGATGGGCGCTGCATTCTCAATCGGCTTTATTTTAGGTCCGGCGATCGGCGGCATACTCGCAGGCTCAGATCCAGCAAATGCAGATTTCAGAACGCCAAGTTTCCTTGCAGCAGGCCTATCTATCGCGGCGTGCGTATTGGGAATCTTTATTTTAAAGGAAAGTTTGTCACCAGAATCGCGAGCAAGAATCCGATCTCAAACCAGCGTCGCCAGAATGGCAGCACTTATGGATGCACTAAAAACGCCTGGCATCGGAGTTTTATTAATTCTCGCTTTTCTATCGACACTCGTTTTTGCAGGCCTCGAATCAACATTTGCCATGTGGTCGCGTCGCCAGTTTGACTGGGGACCCGAGCAAAATGGCTATTTATTTGCCTTTATTGGTTTCCTTGCAGCCCTCGTCCAAGGAGGCTTAATGGGACGATTGGCGAAACTATTTAGTCTCGAAAAGCTTATTCTTGCAGGCGCGATTGCGTTAAGCGTTGGGCTCGTATGCGTACCTCTAGTGAGTTCCGTACCACAACTCGTGATCGCGATGACAATCGCAACATTGGGCTTTAGTGTCATGTCACCAGCTCTAAATACTGCGATTTCAGTCAGAGGTGACGCCGACGTTCAGGGCGGTTTAATGGGCGTAACACGTTCTACAACAACCATGTCTCGTATGGTTGGCCCCGCAATAGCGGGTGTAGCGTTCGGATTTATCGGGATAAACGCACCGTACTTCGCTGGCTCTATCCTCATGTTATTAGTGGCTTTTATTGCATATTGGTCATTATTTCGATCTGCGAAGGCATAAACATTACATATTCCGCAAAAGAACATGCACGGCGGGCTTGAAAGCATCCTGACTAATGGCTATAACGCGTCCTCGTTTGAAGCGGAGCGTAAAACCATGAAAAAAGACCTGCACCCAAAATACCATGAGATTAATGTTCAGATGACTGATGGTACAACATTCACGACGCGTTCGACTTGGGGCAGCCCTGGCGATACGCTAAAGCTCGATATCGATCCAACATCTCACCCAGCTTGGACTGGCGTGCATCGTTTGATGGATAGCGGCGGACAGCTCGCGAAATTTAATAAGCGTTTCTCAGCAATTGGCCTTAAAAACTAATTTATTTGCGATACGATTTATGACAACGCCTCTTTGGGAAACCAAAGAGGCGTTTTTCATATTTAGCATAATATTTCGTTCATAATTTGTAGTGTAAAATCAAATTGTTATCGGATTCTCTTTTTGTTATTTTAAAGTCATTAGGATGATGTTGAGACAATTTGTACACTCGGCAGAATTTATTGCGCGTATAATGATAAATTAATCGCGCATGAGGAGGTTTAAGCGTGCCCGGGATTACTCAGTTTGAGGTCCAGGTCCAACAGGGCCAGCGGTGGAGCATCCACGCGCAGTTCGGCTCCTTCCAAAAGGAGGCTGCCGTAGATGAGGCGCGTGGCCTTGAGAACATGCCAGGCATCAACGGCGTTAAAGTTGTCAGAGAAGTTTATGATCCTGATCGCGGCTCATCCCAAGAATTTATTATTTATAAAAGCGCTGGAGTCTCCTCGCTTGATGCCCATGAAACAGATGTAACATCAACAGGTAGCAGCGGTCGCGGCGGCGGCAGCCGATGGAATGACGATGATGATAACTTAAGTGCTACTTTCACGTCACTGACTGACGATGATGCGCCTAGAAAGTCCTGTAAGAAATCTGTCGCAACCAAAGAAAATTCATTCACGGTGGTCATTGTAAAATTGCTGATGGTCGCCCTTATCAGTCTTACCATTGCCGGTTTTTTTGCTTTCATGACCTCAAGTTTGATCAGCGGTAAAAACTTGTTTGGTATTCGGATGCTCGGCAATGATGTCGATAACGTCTTGTTTATCGTGTTCGTTGGAACTTTCTTGCTAGCAGCATTGATGATGGTATCTAGCCTCCTGCGGACGACAAACATCAAAGAGCGTCGTCGGGCTCCAAAAGCTAAAAATCAACAAGCAGGAATGCGTAAAGTTACCAAGGTCCGTAAGAAAAAGCGCAAACAGCGCCCTAAACCTGATGGCGATGAAGATGGCATGCGTGAAAATTATGATGCAAAAGAAGACGATAATGTAAATGACCGCCTGCGTGAAGAAATGGGCGGCAAGACATCTGACGAAGCAGGAACTGCACCACCTGTAGATAATGCAGCTTCATCATCCGGGTTATCGCCGAAAGAAGAAAAGCAAAAAACCTTCATGATGAAAGCATTGGGCACTGCACTTGAAGGGTCCAAGTTCAACAAAGAAAAACTCCATAACTTCAACAAGTTTGGCGTTAACCTCTGGGTCGCAGGTGCGACTGAGACACTCGTTCAAAGCCGTGGCATTGATCAGGCTGCCGCCAATAAAATTCTTGGTGATAGCGTTCAAGTGCTTGGTTATAAAAAATCCCATGCAGAAAATTTTGCAGGGAAGTACGAAGAATATCTTCTTCAAGACAGTCGCTATATGCAAATGTTCCAGGCTGGTAGAAACGCGATGAATACATTCATGAGCCATGAAGGCCACATTTCACGTCATATGGATAGCGCGCTTGAAGAGTGGAACAAGCCAAAGCAAATAGAAGAGCAACCACGCGTCATCACCGTGCTGTTTACCGATATCGCGGGTTCAACTGCGATCATCCAAGAACTGGGAGATGCTGGCGCACAGGAAATCGTCAGAGCGCACAACCGTGTTGTCCGTGAGGCACTGACACAGTTCCCTGGCCGTGAAGTCAAACACACAGGCGATGGCATCATGGCATCGTTTGAGCAAGCCTCAGACAGCGTTGAAGCCGCTATAATGATGCAACGGGGTGCTAACACCCACACGCAAGGCAATCCTAAGCTACCGTTACTCCTAAAGATCGGTATTAACGCCGGTGAGCCTATTCAGGAAGATAACGATCTGTTTGGCTCAACCGTTCAGATGTCCGCTCGCATCGTCGATAAAGCGCAAAAGAATGAGATTTTTGTGTCAGATGTTGTAAAGGGTATTTGTAGCGGTAAAAGCTATCGATTCGTCAATAGAGGCGGGTTTGAGATGAAGGGCTTTGATGGCCCCGTTACATTATGGGAAGTTGACTGGCGCCGTGCACAAGCGGCTGAATAAAGACAGTATCCCATTCTTTTCATCTAACGCCTCTATAGATTATTTTTAATAAAAATACTATTCCCCCCTTGCAGACAAATTCTCCGAAACTATTTCATTCTTGGAACGAGCGGACGCCAATTGGGTTCGCTTACTTTAACGGAGCCCGTCTAGGGGCCGTCAAAATGCTCTGACGCGGGCTCATAATTCAAATCGCTCAAAGGAGGATTTGCTATGCGTACGATTGATTTCTCACCACTTTTCCGTCATTCCGTTGGCTTTGACCGCATGCAGCGGCTGCTCGACGCAACGGCTCAAAATGAACAAAACAGCGCCTACCCGCCTTATAACATCGAACAACTCGGTGAAGACGGCTATCAGGTAACGTTGGCTGTTGCTGGCTTCTCAGAAGACGATGTCGACATCACCCTCACAGAGCGCACATTGGTCGTTTCTGGCAAGATGGGCGCTGATGACGATAGCCAAGTGTACCTCCACCGTGGCATCGCTGGCCGTGCATTTGAACGCCGGTTTGAACTCGCTGACCATATCAAAGTGAAAGGCGCTTCTCTTGAGAACGGCCTCCTCCACATTGAATTGGAGCGTGTTGTGCCTGAAAGCGAAAAGCCACGTAAAATCGAGATTGTAGCACCATCTGGTGCTATGAAGATTGAGCAGCAAAAAGCCGCTTAAATAGTCGCAATCAACTGATTATAGAAAGTGCGTCCAGGATACTGGGCGCGCTTTTTTATTTCGTTGGGTTCTAGGCAAACGTCTCGATAAGTTTTCGGATATCTGCCGGAATTTGGATGGATTTATGCGTATCTTTGTCGATAAAGACATGAACGAAATGCCCTGTAGATGCAGGGATCTCATTACCCTCACCAAAAAGCGCGATCTCATAAGTAACACTCGTGCCGCCCAAACGCCCTGCACGTAATCCTGCGGTAATCGTCTCTGGAAATGCTAAAGGGCGATGAAACCGGCATAGGCTCTCTACGACCAATGGATAGCTTTGATCGCGTTGCCAATCAATCTCTAGAGGGCCCATCGTGAAACGAACAACGACCGTCTCAATCATACGGTTATAAACAACATTATTAAGATGCCCGAGCATGTCGTTATCGCCCCAACGTGTCGGAATATCTGTTCGAAAGCCAAAATCGTCTATACGCAAATCAAGAAAATTTGTCATTACTTAACCTATGTCTGAATATCGTGCAATGCGTCACGTATGTCCTTTGGGATAGGAACCGGTTTATTGGTTGCGCGCTCAACGAACACATGAACGAAATGGCCAGAAGCAGCGGCATTCTGTTCTTCACCACGAAATATCCCGACTTCATAGCGAACGGAAGAATTACCCAATTTTCCCACCCGTAATCCACAACTGATCTTGTCAGGATACGCGATTGAATGCGCATAGTTACAATGACTTTCGACAACAACACCGATGGTCTTGGCGTTATGAATGTCGAGCCCACCTTTTTCGATCAGAAAGTAATTCACGACGGTGTCAAAGTATGAGTAATAAGTGACGTTGTTGATGTGACCGTAAAGATCATTATCCATCCAGCGAGTCTGTAATTCGAGAAAATAACGATAATCGTCACGGGTTTGAATGTTTGATGGAGGCATCTTCAGTGGACCTTTTGTCGTCATAATAATTATGGGGGCCACCGATTTCCGGTAGCCCCCTATTTTTTTTAAAGCCACTATCCTGTCAAACTCGCCTACATTACTTTTTTTTAATTAAAAGGATTAAAGCGGTCCTTATGCTCCACGTCAAGTGGCACGTTCACTTGATATATTTTCATATATTTACGCAAAAAGACCGCCCTCGACTGAGGGCGGCAAGTTTGACAGGGAGATGTCAAAGTTAGGGCCAAAAGAATAAAAGCCCACAAACAAAGCATACAATGGGGACGTTAATTTTGATTTAATGATTGAGATCGCCAAGTGACGCCCGTATACCGATATTAGAATGAAAGGTCGTTCCCTTGTCACCCTGGATTACTTGTACAATTCTCATTGTTGGTTTCGTTTTGCCGATGACCCACGTTGCGTTTCATTCCGCATCGGGCCCTTGGCGCATGCCAGCCGGATCGCGGTGCCCTTTCAGCCCGAAAATTGGCTGGCTCGTTATTATTATGTTTTTGGGCCCTATCGGGTGGATCATGTTTATGACCCGCAAACGACGCTAAGACAGTTATTTCTTAAAAAACGATTCGGCGCCCAATTTAGCCGCTTCTTTCGCTTTAATTGAACCGCGTGTGCGTTCAATCTCTTCTTCAAGCTCAATAATGTATACATGCAGTGCCTCAATAGACATTTCATCCAGATTCTTTTTTGGTTTTGGTTGTTTTAATGGCTCAAAATCTTCGATATCCATGTGCCCTCCCCATCCTGTTGTGAGAATGTTAAAAGAACCTGCACCCTCTAAACAAGCATATGAATGAAAAAGTGAGCGTTTCAATGTCTATACCGACCATGATGAGAAGTATCGAAATCGTAGAATCAGGTGGCCCTGAGGTTCTAAGCGAAACCCAGCGCCCGGTTCCACATCCCACGAACGGTGAAGTTCTCATTCAAATCCATGCGGCAGGCGTGAACCGCCCGGATTGCATTCAACGCCAAGGACACTATGCACCACCCGAAGGCGTCACGGACATACCCGGATTAGAGGTTTCAGGTGAAATCATTGCGCTCGGCGAAGGTGTTTCAGGTTTTAATATAGGCGATATGGTTTGTGCGCTGGTCGCAGGCGGTGGGTATGCCGAATATGTTACGGCACCCATTGAGCAAGTCCTGACTGTTCCTAGCGGGCTATCAATGCTTGAAGCTGCGGCCCTTCCAGAAACATGTATGACCGTCTGGACGAATGTCTTCGAGCGCGCGCATCTCGCACCTGATGAAACACTTATGATCCATGGAGGTTCCAGCGGGATTGGTACGACGGCAATACAGATTGCCAGCGCACTAGGCTCACGCGTCATCATCACCGCCGGAAACAACGAGAAATGCCAGGCGTGCCTAAATCTCGGTGCAGAGCGTGCTGTGAATTACCGTGAGGAGGATTTTGTCGCTGCGGCAAAAGATTTCAGCGGTGGCAAAGGTATAAACGTCATTCTGGATATGGTCGGTGGCGAGTATATTCAAAAAAACATCAAAGCTGCAGCGCCCGACGGACGTATCGTCAACATCGCATTCCTTCAGGGCGCAAAAGTCGAAGTTAATTTCATGCCGTTAATGCTGAAACGTCTCACACTTACCGGCTCAACCCTCCGCTCACAGTCAATTTCTCGCAAAGGTGAGATTGTTCGCCATTTAAAGAAAACAGTATGGCCATTGATTGAGGCTGGTCGTATTAAACCGGTTATTTTTAAAGAATTCCCCTTAAATGAGGCAAAAGAAGCTCATGAATTGATGGAATCAAGTGCACACATCGGAAAAATAATGTTACGTGTCAAAAAATAGTCACGAAGAGGCTTTGACCAAAGGATGGCACTGGCGCTATAAAGGCAGCGAGTTTAACCGGAGTGCCATCCGGTCAATCCCTATATTTTGAAGAGGAAAGAATTATGGCGCATCCGTTGATGCCAAAGGGCACCGCCGTCTGGCTCGTAGACAATACGACGCTGACATTTAAGCAAATTGCAGATTTTTGTGGTCTGCATGAACTAGAAATTCAGGCTATTGCCGACGGTGACGTCGCGATTGGTATGCAAGGCCTTGACCCAATTAAGTCTGGCGCATTGGCCGCTGAAGAAATTGAGCGCTGTATCGCTGATCCAAATGCGATCCTGACACTGGTGAAGCCAAACATTCCGCAGCCAAAAGCGCGTCAAAAAGGTGCGAGATATACACCTGTATCCAAGCGTGGAGATCGCCCGAATGGGATTTCATGGTTGGTAAAGAATTATCCAGAACTTTCAGACGCACAAATTTCAAAGCTCCTTGGCACAACGAAGCCAACGATCAGCGCAATTCGTGATCGATCCCATTGGAACTCACCAAACATCAAAGCCGAAAACCCAGTCGGATTAGGCCTTTGTGGTGCAACTGACTTAGAGAAAGCTGTCGCTATTGCCCGTGCGCGGGCAGGTACAGTTCAAGCCCCAAAGGCAGAGCCTGCAGCAGCGACTTCCGATGCACCAGTTTCGGCACCACCAGCAATGGATATGCCTTCAGAAAGCTGATGCATAAGCGATTTGTAAAAACCGCATAAAAAAACGGCCGACAAATTGTCGGCCGTTTTTGCATTCTTACCTTATAACTCAGTGCGCTTTGAGGTACTCAATAACCGCTTTACGGTCATCTTCTTTTTTAAGCTTCAAGCCCATAGATGATCGCTTTCCAGTTTTTTCCTTCGTAAATTTTGAAGGATCCTCTAGATAAGCAATCAATGAAGCTTCATCCCAAGACCAATCAGCATCTTTTAGGCCCTTGTAACGCTTTTCGAAGCCTTCAGCCGTTCCAGCCTTACGACCAAAGACACCCGCAAGCGATGGTCCAACCTTATGCTTACCAGCTTCAGTTGAATGGCACGCAGCACATTTTTTGAAGACTTTTGCACCATCTGCTGCGATTGCAGCATCAGGCGATGTCACAGCAAAAATAGCAGCAACACCAAAAACGCCGAGTAATTTCTTTGATAACGTCATTCTGTAGTACCTCTGTTTGATATAACGGATAGGTTTCTGCCCCCCGAGAAATCAATAAAGACCCTAACCCGTTTTTAAAAAAAGTAAAAGCACCTCAAGCATCAACAACCAAACTTATTTAAGCATCTTCAAGAAGCTTTTTAGTGCACACTTCTGTAATCGCAGCCGTTAATACATTCATCGCAATCTGGATTTCATCAATACCAGGCAACGTCGGGGCGATACGGATATTCGCGTCATGTGGATCGCGGTTATAAGGATACGTACATCCAGCAGGTGTCATCTTAACGCCAGCCTCCGCACATTTAGCGATCACAGCTGATGCACATCCATCCAAAACATCAACACTAACAAAGTAGCCACCTGCGGGCCTTGTCCATCTTGCCAATCCTGTGC
>DGOK01000010.1:0-2654 GCA_002389385.1 Rhodospirillaceae bacterium UBA4468
CGAAGGTACGATCCGTAAAGATTTTGCTGAAAACGTCGAAGCGAACTCGGTACATGGTTCGGACTCAGCTGAAAACGCTGCCATCGAAATCTCGTTCTTCTTCGCGGAGACCGAAATCGTCGGCTAAGCAAAACCGGAGAAAATGGAAACATTTTCGAACGTGGCTTTGCGAAAATATCAATAAGCCTCAGTGATATCGATTAGAAAAACCCCGTTCATTGAGCGGGGTTTTTTGTTGGGGAGTTGACTCTATCTCTTGAAAATTCAGGCTGTTATAACTTGAAATTAAAAGGACAACGCCATCTATGCAAATGCGTCCCATCTACACTATCATATGCGTATTTCTGATGATGCTTGGCATTGTGCCTCTCGCCCAAGCTAGCAGCCTGCCTTCAGGTGATGGAGAATTCTTGCTGGATATTCCGCAGGGGCAGATGCGTGTGTTTACCTATGTGCCTGATACCTTCGCGCCGGACAGTCCCGTGTTGATTGTCATGCACGGTGTGAAGCGGGATGCAGATCGTTACCGGGATGCCTGGCGAGACATTGCTGCCAAAACCAATACGCTATTATTGGTGCCTGAGTTCTCCAACGAGATGTGGCCCAAGTCATGGGGCTATAACGTCGGCAACATGCAGACAAAAGGTGGGCAGAAAATCCCCCGCGACGCCTGGAGCTTTACCGCGATTGAGCGCGCCTTCGATAAGGCCGTCGCTTTGTTTGGCAGCACGCGAAGCGGATACAAATTATACGGCCATTCCGCGGGCGCGCAGTTCGTGCACCGGTTCATCATGTTTACCGGTGGCCCGCGTGTCGAGCGTGCCGTTGCCGCGAATGCGGGCTGGTACACCCTCCCCCGTAAGGCCGACACTTTCCCTTATGGCTTGGATGGCATCGATGTGGCGGATGAGACGTTGCGGGAGGCGTTCTCAGTTCCCTTGACCATTCTGCTTGGTGAAGACGACAACGATCCAAATTCAAAATATCTGCGCCGCACGCCTGAAGCCTTGGCGCAGGGTGCACATCGTCTCGCGCGCGGCGCATCTTATTTGGCGGCGGCACAACTCACTGCACAACAGATGAATGCCACACTGAACTGACAACTCAAAACCGTGCCCGGCGTTGGCCATAGCAACAAAGGCATGGCACCAGCGGCAGCACAGATTCTGTTAGAGAAATAAATTAACTTTGGAAGTTAATCAGTGCGCCCTCGGCAGGCACTGCACCCGTAACACGCGCCACCTCACCTGAAACACGCACCCGGCCCTCGGCGATCCATTTGACTGCGAGTGGATATATTTTGTGTTCTTGCTCGAGGATACGTGCCGCGAACTTATCCGCGTCGTCGTCCGGGTGAACCGGTACCGCGGCCTGCGCGATGATCGGGCCTGTGTCCATTTCATGACGCACATAGTGCACCGTACAGCCACCGAACCGCACACCGGCATCGATCATCCGTTGATACACATCGAGGCCCTTAAATGACGGCAGCAAGGACGGATGGATATTGATCAGCTGATTATGCCAAGCACTACAGAATTCTTCGCTGAGCAAACGCATGAAGCCCGCCAGTACGACAAGCGCACATCCAGCCTCTTTGATTTCGCGTGTGACTTCAGCATCGAAGCTCTCGCGATCAGGAAAGTCTTTGTGAGCAATCGTAACGGTCTTGATGTTCGCATCTCGGGCCCGATCTAATGCCGCCGCACCCTCAATGTTTGAGACAACAAGGGCGATCTCGGCAGGATAGTCAGGATCTTGGGTCGCGTCCAGAATGGCTTGCATATTTGAGCCGCGTCCAGAAACAAGGACAGCGACTTTTAGCTTTACCATAACTTGTCGCCGTTGGAAATCTTCACGCGCTCAGCGGTATTGTTTTCAGTGACCTGACCGATGATGTGCATCTTTTCGCCATTCTTATGCAGAATTTGCGCAATTGATTCAGCGCGTGTTGCACCGACAATGACGATCATACCAATGCCCACATTGAATGCCCGGAACATTTCATGGCTATCAACGTTACCCGTTTCCTTAAGCCACGAGAACACAGGCAGACCATGCCATGATGCGGCATCGATCTCGGCGCCCATACCGTCAGGCAAGATACGCGGAATGTTTTCAACCAATCCACCACCAGTAATATGCGCGAGTGCCTTCACACCCCCTGCACGCACAGCCGCGAGGCAGGATTTCACATACATACGTGTTGGTGTCAGGAATGCCTCGGCAACGGTCTCGTCTTCGGAGAATGGTGATGCGTCGTCCCAGCCAAGGCCAGCACGCTCAACAACTTTGCGGACTAAGGAAAATCCATTTGAATGCACGCCCGTTGACGTCAGACCAATGATCAGATCGCCCGGCATCACATCTGGACGCGGCAATACTTCTTGGCGCTCAACAGCACCAACGCAAAATCCGGCCAAGTCGTAATGCCCCTCGACATACATGCCTGGCATCTCGGCGGTCTCTCCACCGATCAACGCAGCACCTGCCTGTCGACATCCTTCAGCGATGCCGCGAATGACGTTCTCAGCAACTTCAAGCTCAAGCTTGCCGGATGCAAAATAGTCTAAAAAGAAAAGCGGCTCTGCACCCTGAACAATCAGGTCATTGGCGCACATCGCGACGAGATCGATACCGATCGTGTCATGAAT
>DGOK01000010.1:2694-15464 GCA_002389385.1 Rhodospirillaceae bacterium UBA4468
ATGCGTCGGACAAGCTCGTTGCCCGCATCGATATCGACGCCGGCATCTTTATAACTCAGTCCGGTATCCGGCTGCTTTTCGCTTTCGTCGGTAATGGTCTTTCTCCTTTGTGTTAGTGTGCTAAATTACGCGTCAGGACCCGAGACAACAAGTCACTACGGAGCCTTAAAGACGCTGAAACCGTCAAGGAAGCCCCTTTTATGCAGTTTCACCAGAGTATCCATAGTTTATGCGGCAAACAGGTGCTGTTTTCGCTGTTTATTTTTGCGCTATGCATCGGATTCAGCCCAAAAATGTCGGCAGATGTGTTCGAGATCAAGAATCTTGCAGTTGATGTAAAGGCGGAAACAGCCGCAGCCGCACGCAAGCATGCGCTCAAGCAAGCCGAGCGGCGAGCTTTTTATGCTCTCATACGACGCCTGACACTCAGTCAGGATGAAGAACGCATCCCGGAATTCAGCCAAGACGAGATCGCCGGTTACGTTCGTGACTTCTCCGTTGCCCGCGAGAAGGCCTTCAGTGTCCGCTATATCGCGCGCCTGAACTATCGCTTTAAAGCCGATGAAGTACGCGACTTACTCCGTGCTTATAACGTCCCCTTCGCAGAAACCCCTTCCAGACCGGTCGTCGTGCTCCCCGTCTATGAAATTGGTGCATCGGCTGTGCTTTGGGATGAGCCAAACCCTTGGCGACAGCAGTGGAATGCCAAAGATGAGCCGCAAGGGCTTGTCCCTTTGGTCCTGCCCCTTGGAGATTTGTCTGACATCTCGACAATTGGTGTCAGCGAGGCCTTGGCCGGTGACATAGGAAGGCTAGCTGCCATTGCAGACCGCTACGCTGCCGATAGCACGATTGTCGTGCACAATAATATGACCGTGGAGCCCACAACGGGTCGTCAAGTCGCCGTCGTCACATTAACCCGGTCCAGCGATCCAATTCCTGTCGAAGCCCGCAGCGTTTCATATGCCCAGGCCGATGGCGAAACACTGGATGCTATGCTTAAACGCGTAACCCATGCCAGCGTGAGGCGCATCGATAATCTTTGGAAACTGCGCAACTTGATTTCAAATACGGGCGCTGGCGTCATGGCCATAACAATTCCTATCACGGGATTGAAAGACTGGCTGGAAGTCCACGACCAACTCAGCAAAGTAGGGATCATCAGAAAATCTGACGTTGTCTTGTTGTCGCGCGATCAAGTGCGCGTAAACATCCATTTTGTTGGTGATGCTGAGCAACTGACGACCGCCCTAGAGCAAGTAAACCTATCGTTGCAGCAGGAAAATGGCGAATGGATTGTTATGCCTATTGGCGTGTTCCAGCCGCCTAGAACTTAATATTGAGGATATGCCGTGAGCCGTGAAATACGATTATTGATCTGGGTGACCGCGACAGTCGCAACAGGTGTGCTCATTCATCTGCTCAATGACGTCCTATTGCCTTTTGTTATTGGCATTACGATTGCTTACTTCTTCGATCCTGTTGCAGATCGCCTCGAGGCCTTCGGGGTATCGCGCACCGTTGCCACATCTATTATCTTGTTAGGTTTCTTTGTGGCATTGATTGGCATCACCGTTCTGCTGTTCCCAATGCTGCAAAAGCAAATCGTCGGCGCTATACAACTGATCCCCGTACTGATTGACCGGATCAAAGATATCGTAGGGCCGATCCTTGAGCAGATGCGTGCAGATTTCACCGCCGAGACAATGGACGGTCTCAAAGAAGCTGCTGGAAATTATGCCGGGACATTATTTAAATGGTTCTCAGGATTTATCGCAAAGATATGGAGCGGCGGCCTCGCGTTCCTAAATTTATTATCTTTGATTCTGATCACGCCTTTGGTTGCGTTTTATCTGTTGCGCGATTGGGATGAAATCGTTGCCAAGGTTGATAGTTGGTTGCCTCGCGATCAAGCCGAGACAATCCGCGAGCAAGTCAGAACCATCAACCTTACGCTCGCTGGATTTGTACGCGGGCAAGCCTGTGTCTGCCTGGCCCTTGCTGTATTTTATGCCGTTGGCTTAACTTTTGTTGGAATGAATGCTGGGTTGTTGATTGGCATTGGTGCCGGTGCCTTGGCCGTCATTCCATATATTGGTGCGGCCGTCAGCTTGATCATCGGCGTCGCATTAGCGATCGCACAATTCCATCAAGACTGGGTATCCATTCTTATGGTCGCTGGCGTTTTCATCGTCGGCCAAACCCTTGAAAGTTATATTCTAACACCAAGATTGGTCGGCGGCCGTGTTGGGCTTTCGCCGATCTGGATCATCTTTGCAATGCTTGCCGGTGGTGCATTGTTTGGCCTTACGGGTGTTCTTATTGCATTGCCAGTCGCGGCAATCGTTGGCGTTCTCGTCAGATTTGGCCTGGATCAATATCTGGACAGTGGACTATATCACGGTGAAAGCCCCCGCCCTAAACATGACAAAGCGGAGGGTTCGTGAGCGGAAGTCAGCTCGCCTTCGATCTTGAATACAGGCCCGCACTCGGAGAAGACGACTTCCTTGTGGCGCCGTGCAATAGCGATGCCGTCGCATGGATCGATCGATTTCCTGATTGGCCAACAAAAGCATTGGTCGTGTCTGGAGAGCCCGGATCAGGAAAAACCCACCTCACCCGCGTGTTTATGGCCAAGACCAAAGCTGTCGATATATCAGCATCGACATTGCGCAATAATGCCGTCCCTGTCCTGCCCGATGCGGACGCCATCGTTATCGAAAATGCTGATCAACTTGCTTCTGACGATACCGCCGAAGAAGCTTTGTTCCATTTATATAATCAAGCGCGCGAAGCGGAAACGTCGATGCTTCTTACGGCTGCAAAGCCACCTGCACGCTGGCCGATCAAGCTTGCTGATTTATCATCACGACTGCGCACCATATCCTCGGCCACAATCGGCGCGCCGGACGACGCATTGTTAAGCGCAGTCATTGTAAAACTGTTCGCAGATCGCCAACTCACTATCGAGGGCAGTGTTCTCGATTACGCCATCGCCAGAATGGAACGCACTTTCGATGCGGCGCGACGGTTTGTTGCTGATGCAGACCGAAAAGCACTTGAGAAAAAACGACGCATCACAGTGCCGCTTGTTCGCGACATTCTAGAACGTTGAGATACAATCGCCCACTTGACCGCGGGATACATAACCATACATTGGCATCAATGAATTTTACTTTTGGAGGACGAGATGGATTTAGGAATTAGCGGTAAAAAAGCAATTGTTTGTGCGGCGTCGAAAGGTCTCGGCAAAGCCTGTGCAACATCCCTTGCCCGTGAAGGTGTGGACGTCACCATTTGCGCACGTACCGAAGAAACATTGAATGCCACAGCTGAAGAAATTCGCGCACTCGGTGGCGGCAGTGTTCAGGCCATCGCCTGCGATATCACAACAACCGAGGGCCAAGAAGCAGTTTTGGCCGCATGCCCGAATCCTGACATACTTATCAACAATGCAGGTGGTCCGCCTCCTGGTGATTTTCGTGACTGGGAACGTGACGATTGGATCAAAGCTGTTGATGCAAACATGCTCACCCCGATCTTTTTGATCAAAGCAACTGTCGACGGGATGATGGAACGTAAATTTGGCCGTATCGTCAATATCACATCCAGTGCCGTTAAAGCGCCGATTGATATCCTTGGTCTATCGAACGGTGCACGTGCTGGCTTGACGGGTTTTGTTGCTGGCATTGCCAGAAAAACTGTCCGTAACAACGTCACAATCAATGGTCTTTTACCTGGACCATTTTACACCGACCGCCTGACAACAAACCTTAAAATTCATGCTGATAAGCAAGGTATTTCATTTGATGAAATGGCGAAGCAACGGGCTGAAGGAAATCCTGCGGGCCGATTTGGTCAAGCTGGTGAATTCGGTGAGTACTGTGCTTACATCTGCTCAGCACAAGCGGGCTTTATTACAGGTCAGAACCTTCTGATCGACGGCGGCGCATTCCCGGGCACCCTCTAATCACTCGGGGCATGGAAAAGCCGTTTTAAGTTCCAACGCGATCAAAAGTGCCATGGGCTGACCAATACGTTTGGTCAATATGCCCTTGGCACTTAATCGCCCAATCGTTTCCTGAATAAATGCGTCTAAAAACTTAAGCGATATTGGCAGCGTATTCGGCATATCAAAATGTAACTGCACACCCGCCGAAGCTACGGGGGCTTGCAATGCCTTTATGCCATCCATCAAACCAATAATGTAATAGCGCCACCGCGCATCCGCCCCCTTGTCCCCCGTCTTGGCTTCGGCACGCAACGTCATATATTCAGCCACAGTAATATTTGCAGATGCAGATTGTGCGTACGACATGCCGACGAAAATCAACATTGCCGCAAGGCATTGGCGAATCAATGATTTGGTGAAACGTGCTGATATTCTTTTCATCAGCAGATAATCAAGTATCAGCATGCATGTCTACAAGAGATTTATCATAGCTTATAACAGATACAGACCAGCGTTCACACGGTGGACGTTGCGACGTCTCCAAACCCTCTCTAGGATTATTCCATTCACAACGTTTAAGGGAGAGGCATGGTGCACCGCAGGTTGCCTTGGCTAACGCGTTATTCGATATGTCTTCGTTACATTTGGGATCAGGTCTAGGATATGGATGATCTAGGACCACTCCTGATATCTATTACCGAGCGGATGTCTCGCGAGAAAAAGCGAGGCCGGGTTGTGGATTACATCCCCGAGCTCGCAAAAATCGACCCTAATCAATTTGGTATCTCCGTTGCCTTGGCAGACGGCCAGACCCTCTCTGCTGGCGATGCTGATACATCGTTTTCAATTCAAAGTGTTTCCAAGTTATTTGCCCTAAGTCTTGCCCTGACACGGCGCGGTGCAGATGTATGGAAACGGGTTGGCCGGGAACCGTCCGGTGATCCATTCAATTCAATTGTACAGCTATAAGCCGACCATGGCATTCCGCGTAATCCGCTGATCAATTCTGGTGCGATTGTCATCTCTGATGTTATTTTAGCCGCGCGCGATCACGTCGAAGCGGTTGATGAAGTTTTGAATTTTATGCGTAACGCCGCGGATGACGACAATATATTCGTCGACCCTGCAGTCGCAAAGTCAGAACAACAAACTGGATTTCACAACGCCGCATTAGCGAATTTTATCAAGGCCTCGCATAATATAGATCACGCCCCCGAAAAGACTTTAGCGCTGTATTTTCACCAATGTGCAATTGCCATGTCCTGTCGCCAGCTGGCACAAGCGGGGCGCATCTTTGCTTTTGGTGGCCGTAAGGGAGTAGACGGCCATGCCCTGATTTCTAGTGGACGAGCGCGGCGGGTAAACTCGTTGATGTTGACGTGTGGTCATTACGATGGCTCTGGCGACTTTGCATTCCACGTCGGTTTGCCCGGGAAAAGTGTTGTCGGTGGTGGTATTCTTGCCATCGCTCCAGGCATTGCATCAATTGCCGTGTGGTCACCGGGACTCAACAAGGTCGGCAACTCCCATCTGGGGATGATAGCCATGGAAGACCTTGCCGTTCAAACCGGTTGATCAATTTTCGGGGAACATTGAGTTCTTGCTGAAGTCGTCATAACTCCGCTCATCATCCGTCAAAAAACAATCACAATTGGGCGAAGTGACACATGGCGCTTTGAGCTGGTATCATGCGGCAACCTAATTTTACCTGTTGACGATGAAAGCTTAGTCCATGGACGAAACAGCGCCTCTAAAAGAAGAAACCACGTCTATTGCAACGTCCTCAAGCGACGTCCCTGCAATCGCTGGTGACGGCGTTCGTTTTTTGAACCGGGAGCTGTCTTGGCTGGCCTTTAATGCCCGTGTCATTGAAGAAGCTGAGAACGAAGCGCATCCGCTATTAGAACGACTGCGTTTTCTATCGATCTCAGCGGCAAACCTCGACGAGTTCTTTATGGTACGCGTTGCGGGTATCAAAGGACAAATTCGTGCAGGTATCACGCAAGCCAGCGATGACGGACTGTCACCAGCACAACAAATTGAAGCCATTCAAAAACACGCTCAAAAACTCATGCATGAGCAGCACGCGGTTTGGGGTATTTTGCGAAAACAGCTCGGTGAGAACGGCATTGAAGTGATGAACCGGCGTGATGTCTCAGAAGAAGATATGGTCTGGCTTGAACAACAGTTCATGGAAACCGTGTTCCCAGTTCTCACACCACTGGCTGTTGACCCGGCACATCCTTTTCCGTTCATTCCAAATTTTGGTTTTTCACTCGTCGTCTTACTTGAGAATGAAGAAGAAGACGAGCCGTTGCGCGCCCTTCTCCCGATCCCATCGCAGCTTGAACGGTATGTCCGCTTGCCCGGTCCAGCGGTTCGGTTTTTAGCCCTCGAAGACTGGGTGCTCTTGTTCATCAATAAATTTTTTCCAGATTTTGAGCTTATCGAAAACGGTGCCTTTCGTGTCATCCGTGACAGTGAAATGGAAATCGATGAAGAAGCCGAGGACCTCGTCCGAACCTTTGAAAGCGCATTAAAGCGCCGCCGTCGGGGGTCTGTGATCCGCCTGACCTTCAACGCCGACATGCCTGAGCAATTACAGAATTTGATCATTGGCGAGATGGGTGCCGAAGCCGGTGTCGCGATGCCGATGGAAGGCCCGTTGGGGTTGGCTGACACAAAACAACTCATCTTGAGCGAGCGTCCGGACCTTTTGTTCACGCCGTTCAATGCACGTTTTCCTGAACGTATCCGAGATTTCGGCGGTGATGTTTTTGCTGCGATCTCTAAGAAAGACATCGTTGTTCATCACCCTTACGAAAGCTTTGACGTGGTTGTTCAGTTCGTCCGCCAGGCCGCCCGCGATCCGGATGTCGTGGCCATCAAGCAAACGCTTTACCGAACATCAAACGACTCCCCGATTATCGCTGCATTGATTGAGGCGGCTGAAGCCGGGAAATCTGTAACGGCGATGGTTGAGCTTAAAGCACGCTTTGACGAAGAAGCGAATATCCGCTGGGCGCGTGATCTGGAACGTGCGGGTGCGCAGGTCGTCTATGGGTTTGTCGACAAGAAAATCCACGCCAAGGTGAACTTGATCGTGCGCCGCGAAGGACAAACGCTGAAATCTTATGTGCACTTTGGTACCGGCAACTATCACCCGATCACAGCCAAGGTTTATACCGACCTGTCATTCTTTACATGTGACCCAGCACTTTGCCGGGATGCAGCAGGGCTTTTGAATTACATGACCGGATATGCAAAGCCTGGGGAAATGGAAAAACTTTTCTTTTCGCCCCTGACAATGCGGGAAAAGCTGGATGAGCTGACCGATATTGAAATCGAAAATGCACAAGCCGGGAAGCCATCTGGCATCTGGATGAAGATGAATTCGCTGGTCGATCCTGAAATCATTGAAAAGCTCTATGAAGCGTCCAATGCGGGTGTGCCGGTCGATCTAGTTATTCGTGGCATTTGTTGTCTTCGCCCAGGTGTGCCAGGGATGAGTGAGAATATCCGCGTTAAAAGTATCGTTGGCCGCTTCCTTGAGCATTCCCGTATCTATATCTTCGCGCATGGGCAAAAACTCCCATCCCCCGTAGCTAAGGTCTTTATAGGCTCTGCGGATATGATGCCTAGGAACCTGAACCGCCGGGTAGAGACGTTGGTGCCGATTGAAAACCCCACCGTTCATAAACAAATTATCGAAGAAATCATGATCGCCAACTTTAGGGATCAGGCGCAAAGCTGGTCTATGCGCCCGGATGGGGATTTCCAACGCGTTGAAGATAAAGACGATCTTTCCGCACAGAAGTATTTCATGACCAATCCAAGCCTGTCGGGTCGAGGCTCAGCACTCAAATTGGGTGACGAAAGTATTGACCCCAGCGATACACGCGATAGAAATCGTGCTGACTAAAGGTATCGATTATCTATAGGACGATATTTTGATTGATAATGTAACGCGCCTTAGCCCGGACCTCCTGGCCGTCAGTGGGCGTATTGGTATTGTCGACATCGGCTCGAATACGGTCCGGCTTGTCGTGTATGACGTCCCTGACCGCATGCCGGTCCCGATGTTTAACGAAAAAGCGGATTGCCGTCTCGTCGAAGGCTTGGCTGAAAGTGGCTGCCTGTCTCCAAAGGGCGTTAAGAAAGCAATGAACAGCCTGCGCCGCTTTGTGCGCCTCGCAGATGCCATGGGTGTCGAATCCCTTGATCTGGTCGCAACCGCAGCTGTGCGTGATGCCAATAACGGCGCCGATTTCGTGGCCCGCGTGAAGGCTGAATTCAATATTGATATCTCTGTTCTAAGCGGCTCAGAAGAAGCAGGCCTATCCGCATTGGGCCTGGTCTCAGGCGTACCGGATGCGAGTGGTGTTCTGTGTGACCTGGGTGGTGGCTCGCTTGACCTTGTCCAACTCGAGGACGGTAAACGCATAAAATTCGGCACGACACCGCTCGGTCATTTACGCTTACGTGAAATGGCCGAAGACGACACAAATAAAGCGGGCAAGATTATTGATAAATATTTGTCGAAAATCGATTGGTTAGAGCAAGGCCAGGGTAAAAACCTATATCTCACCGGTGGTGTGATGCGCGCCATTGCCCGGGTCTTTATCAAGCAGACGAAATACCCGCTTCATGTTGTCGATAATTTTACCATCCGCAGTGACAACGCTCTTGATATCGCAACCATCCTGAGCAAGCAAAGCCCCGTCAGTTTGAAAAAAACGTCTTCGCTGTCACCAACACGCATTAAAAGCGTGCCTTTCGCAACGGAGCTTTTGAGACACCTCATCAATACAATACGCCCAGAAAATATCGTTTTTTCAGGGTTTGGCATGCGCGAAGGACAGATGCAAAAGCACCTTCCAGATGCCATGCGTGGCCGTGATCCGTTGATTGAGGGTGCCAAAACACTCGCAGATCGTACGGGGCGTTTCTCACTTAAAGGTCAGGAAGTTGCCAATTGGATTATGCCGCTTTTCCCGGATGCCCCCCCTGAAGACACACGCCGGGTTATGGCTGCGTGCTTATTATCGGATATCGGGTGGAGCGAGCATCCGGACTATCGTGCTGAGCATGCTTTCTATCGCACCCTGCGCATCCCATTTGCAGGCCTATCGCATCCTGATCGCGTGTTTATCGCAGCGGCCGTTTACGTCCGCTATAATGGTGATCCACGTGCCCGTGTTGTAAAGAACGTGCGCGGCCTGCTTGAAGCTGAACAATTAAGCAAAGTTGACGGCATTGGCCGGGCCATTCGCCTCGCACATACCCTGTCCGGCTCTGCGCCAGGGTTGCTATCTCAGACAAGTCTTGAGCGGTCAGGTGATGAGATCATTCTGCACTTACCGGGCGACAGCCAGGCATTTCAGTCTGATACTGTGGATCGACGTTTTCGCGGTATGTGTAAAAGCCTCAAAGCCAAGGCGACGATTGCCTAGAATACGCGCCTTACGTTTACTCGGTGGCTTCTTCTGGCGGTTTACTTTCGACAATTGCAACCCGGTCACCGGCGAGCTGCAAGCCGATTTCACCATTGCGAAGTCGCAAAGCATCTTCACCAAACACAGTGCGACGCCATCCCTTAATCGCTGGCACACCGGCTTTCTCACCAAATGCTGCGATCAATTCAATATCAGCGACGTTTGCCACTAGCTTGGTCGCAACATCTGTCTCGGCGCACTTCATCTTAAGCAATACTTTTAAAAGATCAGCCGCCGCAGCCGTCCAAGCTGGAAGGTCCGGTTTCTGATCAGGCTTTGGCCATTCTGCCTTGGGAGCATCGGCACCCTTGCGTATCGCTTTTAGGAGCGAGTCGCCCGACTGCCCTTCGGCTAAACGTCGACCAAGGCCACGCGTTTTTGCTAATTCATCGACAGATTTCGGGGCACGGTGCGAGATTTCAAGAAGTGCTTCGTCGCGCAGAACCCTATTACGAGGTAGATCACGACGTTGGGCTTCATGTTCACGCCATCCAGCGACCGCACGAAGCACAGACAATTGCTTGCCCTTGGCACCACGCGTTTTGATCCGTTTATAAGCTTCATCAGGATCAACGATATACGTTTTTGGGTCCTCGAGAATTTCCATCTCGGCTGTTACCCAAGATGCGCGACCCGATAATTCGAGTTTGCCCGCAAGGCTCTCATAAGCTGGGCGCAAATGCGTGACATCGGCGAGCGCATATTTGATCTGCTTGTCACTGAGCGGACGCAATTTCCAATCTGTGAAACGTGAGCCCTTATCGATTGTCGCCCCGGTCAATTTCATGATCAGGTTTTCATATCCGACAGAATCACCAAATCCACAGACCATCGCTGCCACTTGAGTATCAAATATCGGGCTAGGCAATTCGCCAGCAAGATGAAGGAAAATCTCCAGATCCTGACGCGCTGCATGAAAGACTTTTAAAATCGATGTGTCCGCCATGAGATCATAAAGCGGCTGCATATCGATACCGGGCGCCAATGAATCAACAGCTTTGGCATCTTCCGTGCCGCCGACTTGAATCAGGCAAAGCTCAGGCCAAAACGTACTTTCGCGTATAAACTCTGTATCAACGGTGACATAAGTCTCGTCTGACAGGGATGCACAAAAGGCACGGAGGGTTTCTGTATCGGTAATAACTTCTGACATACTCAGGACGTTACACTTTATACACCGGGTACGAAAACCGCTTTCTCAACCTTCGATGAATGGGTTATTTCGAAATACGTCCAGATTCTCACCCTGCTCTCGAATGGCACTAAGTTTTGGCCACGCCTGCAGATCAGAAAAATCATCAACTCTGTTGGTTAAATGTGTCAACGCAGCCGTCACAGAGAAATCAGCCTGCGTCGGTCCACTGGCGGACATCCATATTCCCACGGCGTCGCGCTCAAGAACGTCGAGGCTATTGCGTATAGACGTTTTGTATCCATCAATGAATTCAGCGCTTTGAAGATACTCGGGACGGTGGAACATCTCTATCCGCAACTGCACAGCACGTTCTGATATGCCCATCGCAATCGCCGCATGTCGCAAGACTTTCCAGCGCGCCACGCCATCCACCGGTGTAAGGGACTTTGCCGGCCCTGCAAGTTGGTCGAGGTAATCAATGATGGCTGCACTTTCGACCAAGGCCTCCCCGTCATCAATGATCAATGCAGGCACTTTGGCGAGTGGATTTAGGCGTGCAACTTCGTCACGGTCATCGAACACGGACAAGGCATGGCGATCAAACGGCAAGCCATAATGGCTCATCGTTGCGGCCACACGTCTTACAAATGGCGAAACGAGTTGACCAACGAGGATCATCATATGCGCTTATACCCTTAATGTTGAAAATACAGATAGTTTAGCGCTTGTTGAGTTGCGCTCACAATCCCTTGGCAAATAAGACCTTTTTTCAGACCGCGCGTTCGCCCTTTTGAGAAAAGGTGCATTCCCTGTGGCGATCACAAATGAATGCTACTCTAAACGGAACATGCAACATGATCATAACAACAAGCCGCTGACCGAGATCAGGCCACGACGATTGTCTTATGCCGCAACGATTGTCGCGCTTGCGCTGCCGTGTGCTGCATTGATCGCTTTCCAAAAAGACATTGTTATCGAAACAGGTGTGCCGATCTAGATCATATCCAGCACCACTGCCATGGCCCTCCTTACTTTCTTTGCATACCGGTTGCTGCATCCTGCCGCCCTCATGACGATTTCACCCGAAGGCATTACGTTACCCGCCTTGATTCAGGACACCTTGAAATAGGCTGAGATCAGAAAGGTTGAGGCCAAAACACGTCGCGGCCAAACTGGTGATATCCATGACCGTCTGATTATCCACTGAAACAGCCACAAGATATCAACTGGCGCGCCGCAAAATTACGCAGCGCTCTCGGTGGCACACCGCAAATCGCCATTGCTGTCGATGTCGGCTTTCAATGGCCAAGCCGTGCCGATGACATAAAACGGATTATCCGAGATGTCGCCAAAACATATGCGGCGACACCTACGCTCAAATCCGAAACACCCGCCACATCCAAAAGACGTCATCAAGCTGTTCTGAGTGTTTTGATACTGGCGTTCTGTGCGCTCCCAACCCTCAGCCTTATATTTGGGGTAGGCCTACCGCGCATGTTCTCAGAAGGTTTGGCACTTTACCGGGCTGGAGATGTTAGCAAAGCCGTCCCGTTACTTGAACCCGATGCACGTGCTGGCGATGCCGAGGCGGCATATGCGCTTGGCGAATTGTATCTCAATGGCGATGGCGTTGGGCGAAACCTTTCCATGTCGGCGGGTTGGTTTATGCGCGCCGTCGACCATGGACATACGGACGCCGCCTTCAAATTGGCAAATGCGCATAAGCTTGGATTGGGGATTCCGCAAAACATTGAACAGGCCTTTGCCTTATACCGGAATGTATCAAGCAATGGTTCTTCAGAAGCCGCTTATGCACTGGGCCGGATTTATCGATTAGGTGATGGAGTCCGCCGCGACTATCCGAAAGCGCTTAAATGGTTACGTATTTCGGCAGATGAAGGTTTTGCCCCCGCCGAGCACGAACTTGGGCAGCTTTATCAAGAAGGCATCGCCGTACCGCGTGATATCGAAACCGCCAAGCACTGGTTATCGGAAGCCGCCAGCAAAGGTCATGCACCGGCACGGTTTGATCTGGCGCGTTTATTGTTAGATGGGGATATTACCAGTCGCCAAAGTGGCTTTGCGATTTTACAGCTTTCAGCCAACAACGGCTATGCGCCGGCACAACGCCGACTGGCCGCGATGTACTTTATTAAGAGCCAAGGCATTCAGACCGATGCGATTGCCG
>DGOK01000010.1:15527-18434 GCA_002389385.1 Rhodospirillaceae bacterium UBA4468
CCCCCCCCTTTCTAAGGGGGAGAGGTTAGGTGAGGGGGTGAGCACAACTATCTAAATACAAAAAGATGCTAAGCAGGAAAAAACATCAGGAGGCGTCCGCCAATTCAACCATATCTACAGCATATCCGCGCAAGTTTTCTGCGGTTGTTTGGCGCTGTTCTAGATCAAATTTATCCACTAGATCGTAAATCAGTTCAGCCTGCCCAGCCCACCATCGATCCGCCCGTTCACGGTAAGCTTCACCAACAATTTTTTCAGGCGTGGTCAATGCGACTTTAACGTAGTCCTCAATATCAGAGACCGAAGGTTCTGTCCGAAGGAACCGCAATAAATCCTGTTGACGTTTAATCCGCCAATCAAGCCAACCACCCGTTGGGTCGTATGTCTCGGTTTTATGTTTACGGACAATCGCAATTTGTTCTTCCGTTAATGTGCCGAAGAAACGTTCAAAGTTTGCTACAGATTTATCAACAGCAGCATCAATTTGATCCGCCAAAGGCGCGTCATATTGCTCTCTGCGTTCAGATATCACCTTGTTCATCGCCGCTTCCATGTAATTCACTTTGGACGTGGATATGTGATTAACCAATACACGCGCTATAAATGGTGCTGCCCCATGACTTGTGTCCTTAATCATCGTACGGAACATCATGACCACCTCATTGACTTGAGCTCGAGTCCAGCCTGAAGTTTCCGCCAACAGCGCCTGATTTTCTAAAAATACTGCGCACTCCGGCAACATCTCATTTCGATGCCACGTGACCAATGCACTGATTTCATCTTCGAGCGCCATGACATCGTTTTCACCGATATCCAGATAGTTTTCCACCCAGTCGCCTACCAAAGTTTCCATAAATCCATATGCAAACTTAAGGCTGCTGCATCCGACAACAAAAATACAAAACGCCACTGTTATGCCAATTTTCTTAAACATATCGCCTAACCCGTCATTCAGAAATCTACATATCCTTTACGAAACTATAGTCAGAATAGTTCTTCGCCAATTCAAACAAATACAAAATCAGATCAAGGGCAGACACTCGCATTAAGGTACAATTCAATCCCTCTCCCCATCTAAAAAGGAAAGGTTCGGTAAAGGTGAGTGTATACCCCCTTTCGATGCGCTGATTTGCATGCTAAGACCCGGCCCATGTTAGTCATTCAAAATATCACATACCGCATTGCGGGCCGAACATTATTGGAAGATGCGTCTCTCAACGTTGAGGCTGGGCAGAAATTGGGTCTTGTTGGACGTAACGGTACCGGCAAGACGACCTTGTTCCGACTTATCTTTGGCGACGTCCAAATTGACGGTGGTTCAATCCACCTGCAAAAGGGTGTTCGGCTTGGTGAAGTAGCGCAGGAAGCGCCTGCGGGCCAGGGCAGCCTTATTGATACGGTGCTGGCAGCGGACACGGAACGCGCGTCATTGTTGACCGAAGTTGAGACCTCAACTGATCCTGCACGTATTTCCGAAATCCATATGCGGCTGGTCGATATTGATGCTGAACGGGCACCTGCACGCGCGGCTCGAATTCTGGCGGGCCTCGGCTTTGACGAAGCAACACAACAACGACCATGTTCAGATTTCTCTGGTGGTTGGCGCATGCGTGTCGCCTTGGCAGCCGTGTTGTTTGCCCGTCCTGATTTCTTGCTATTGGACGAACCAACGAACCACCTGGACCTCGAAGCCGCACTTTGGCTTGAACAATATTTACAAAACTGGAACGGCACGCTGCTTGTGATCTCGCACGATCGCCGGTTCTTGAACGAAGTTGTCGGTGGCATTGTCCATTTGGCTGAACTGACGCTGACCCGCTATATCGGCAACTATGACCGCTTTGAGCGCACGCGCCGTGAACGCATGATGCACGAAGCCAAACAGCAAGAGAAACAAGAAGCCGCGCGCGCACATATTCAAAGCTTCGTCGACCGCTTTCGCGCCAAGGCAAGCAAAGCCAAACAAGCGCAAAGCCGGATTAAATTGCTGGAAAAGATGGAACCTATTGCGGCTGCGATGGAAGATAAATCCATTCAGTTCTCGTTCCCAAGCGCGATGGAATTGGCCCCTCCTTTGATCTCCATTCAAGATGTGAATGTGGGCTACGAGCCCGGCAAGCCGATCCTGAGCAAGCTTGATTTACGTATTGATCCTGAAGACCGCATTGCACTGATTGGTGCCAACGGTAACGGTAAGTCGACCTTGATCAAGATGCTCTGTGACCGTCTTGAGCCCGAAGTCGGCCAGATTGTAAAAGCTTCAAAAATCGAAGTTGGGTATTTTGCACAGCATCAAACTGACGAACTCAACATGGATGAAACACCATATCACCATGTGATGCGCGCTCTTGGTGATAAAAAAGAAAGCCAGGTCCGTGGCCATTTGGGTCGATTTGGATTCTCGTCTGACAAAGCCGATACACAGGTTGCAAAACTATCGGGTGGTGAAAAGGCCCGCTTGCTGTTCTCGTTGATGAGTTGTGGCAAACCGAACATTCTGCTGCTCGACGAACCCACCAACCACTTGGACGTTGATGCCCGAGAAGCCCTTGTTCAGGCGCTTAACGCGTTTGAGGGGGCTGTTATTCTCGTTAGTCACGATGCGCACTTGATCGAGTTGGTGGCGGACAGTTTATGGCTTGTCGCAGATGGCAAATGCGAGCCTTACGATGGCACGTTGGATGAATACAGCGCAGAGCTTCAAGCGACCAGGCGTGCGAAACGCAGTGCTGAAAAGACTACAACGGATGGCGGGCATAGTCGCGACAACCGTAAACAAGCACGGAAAGAACGCGCAGCCCAACGCCAGGCTTCGGCGGATCTCAGAAAATCTATAAAGAAGGCCGAGACCCACATGGCCAAGCTGACCGAAGAGAAAACGGTGATCGAAGCCCAGCTTGCAGATCC
>DGOK01000020.1 GCA_002389385.1 Rhodospirillaceae bacterium UBA4468
CGGCGATGTTGCCACCTATTTTGGTGTTACCAGTTCGGTCTTCACGCTTGATGGGCTGTCTCATATATTTTTGCCTGCGTTCAATTTAGCTTTATTCAAACTTTCATCTGTTATTCGTCTGGCCCGTGCTGGAACCCGTGAAGTTATCCTTCAAGACTACATCAAATTTGCGCGCGCAAAAGGTTTAGCCGAGTCCAGGGTAGTTCGAATTCATCTTTTAAAAAACATTATGATCCCCGTGATAACGATAATCGGCCTCGAGTTTGGGTCACTCATAGCGTTTTCAACTGTGACGGAGACAGTTTTTGCATGGCCAGGAATGGGCAAGCTAATCATCGACTCGATCTACAACCTAGATCGACCAGTCGTTGTGGCTTACCTCATGATCATTGTGGTGATTTTTGTTATGCTGAATCTAATCGTCGATATTCTATATTCAGTTCTTGATCCACGCGTAAGAATAAAAGGTGTTAGCTAATGGGTGCGTCTGCAAACAAACAAAGCTTTGACCTTCCCGCAACAGGTCTCAGAAAATTCTGGTTAGATTTCTCTGAAAGCCCAACCGCCGTAATTGCATTATTTGTTTTTCTAACAATATTGTTTATCGCTATATTCGCTCCTTGGGTTTCACCGTCAAACCCCTATGACCTGACAAGCGTAGACATAATGAACAGTCGGCTACCGCCAGGTTCAGAAGATTTTTCAGGGAACTTTTATATACTCGGAACAGATGGGGCGGGCAGAGATATGCTGTCCGCTATCTTTTACGGCCTTCGAGTAAGTTTAGGAGTTGGTGCACTTTCAGGTCTAGTTGCTCTTATCCTTGGCGCCTCGATAGGCTTATCTGCGGCATATTTTGGCGGCAGGTTTGAAACAATTATGATGCGCATAGTAGATATTCAGCTGAGCTTTCCATCGATTTTAATGGCGCTTATTATTCTGGCCGCTTTTGGAAAAGGTGTTGAGAAAACAATCATCGCATTAATATTAGTTCAGTGGGCTTATTACGCTCGTGCTGCACGCGCCAGCGCCTTAGTAGAAAAGAACAAAGAGTACGTTGAGGCTGCACATTGTCTAGCACTGGGTGATAGGCGGATAATATTGAGTCATATCGCGCCCAATTGTATGGCTCCGCTTATTGTTGTTGGCACGCTACAAACTGCACACGCTATCTCTCTTGAGGCCACTCTAAGTTTTCTCGGCCTTGGGCTTCCAATTACAGAGCCGTCTCTTGGGCTACTAATTGGAAACGGCTTTGAGTACATGTATTCAGGTGATTTTTGGATAAGTATTTTCCCCGGTGTTGCGTTGTTGATTACTATTGTTTCAATTAATTTAGTGGGGGACCAACTGCGCGACATGTTTAACCCTCGCCTACAAAAGTGAGGCAAGCATTGGACCCAATTCTAAAGATAAATAATCTGCAAACACATTTTTTTACAAAGGCAGGAATTTTAAAAGCTGTCGACGGTGTAAGCTTTGAAATTGGCGCAGGCGAAATTGTTGGGCTTGTTGGCGAGTCCGGTTCAGGGAAGTCAATAACTGGTTTTTCTGTGATGGGTTTAGTCGATCCACCGGGAAAAATTATTGATGGGAGCATCAATTTTAAAGGGCAAGATTTAAGCGCCCTCTCAAATAATCAGATGCAGGGTTTTCGCGGCAACCGGATTGCCATGATTTTCCAAGATCCAATGATGACTCTTAACCCTGTTCTAAGAATTGAAACGCAGATGATAGAAGCGATTCAAGCTCATGATGGTAGCATTAGCCGCGAGGATGCACGAATTCGATCACGCGACACACTTGGACTTGTTGGCATTTCTTCACCGGATGAGAGGCTTCGTGCCTACCCTCACCAATTTTCTGGCGGTATGCGACAACGCGTTTCAATTGCCATTGCCATGCTAAACCGACCCGATTTGATTATTGCTGATGAACCAACAACAGCCTTAGATGTTACTATCCAGGGTCAGGTCATCAGCGAAATGCAAAAATTATGTCGCGAAACGCAGACAGCGTTGCTATGGATAACCCACGATCTTGCAGTGGTTGCAGGTATCGCAGATCGCGTATGTGTAATGTATGCGGGTCGAATAGTTGAGCAAGGTTTGGTTGCAAACATAATTGCAAATCCAATGCACCCTTACACTCAAGGGTTGATGGGAAGCGTGCCAAGCCAAAATCGACGTGGCAAACCATTGCAACAAATCAACGGTATGGTGCCTTCCATGCTCAACCTCCCAGCAGGGTGTGCTTTCCAAAATCGTTGCAATTATGCAAATGAAAAATGCTCCAAAATACAGCCAGACATCACACAATTAGCAGATAGACGACAAGTCCGTTGCTTTAATGTTCCAGCGGGGCAACAGGTATGAAGCCCATTTTACAGGTACAAAACCTCTCAAAAGATTTTATTAAGTCGCTTGACCTTATAGCCAAAGGTTTGAACCGTATTGGACAAAGTTACAAAGAGGAAGTCGTACACGCTGTCGATGATGTGAACTTTTCAATTTTCAAAGGCGAAAT
>DGOK01000118.1:0-776 GCA_002389385.1 Rhodospirillaceae bacterium UBA4468
GCATAAACCAAATGAATTCATTAGATTAGAGCAACTCGATAAAGGTGAGGAATTCTTAGAACGCCTCATGGACAGGGTATGTAAGTCGTGAGATTATATTCATATGTTTGGTTTCAATAAAAAGAAGAGCGGCGACAATCAGCGTGAGTATGAACGTGTCGCCACAAAGCGTGAACAGGTTCGCATCTACGGCGAAACCTATGATCTTGGCGGTTTGTCTGAGGGCGGCATGCGCGTTACCAGCTAGCACAACGAGCCACAAGCCAATCAGTACTTTGAATTCCATGTGATTCTAAAATCTGATAGCGGTGACTTCGAACTCCGGGGTCACGCTCAGGTTGTCGTCAATGGGACGACCAACTTGCGGTTCAAGTCACAAAACCACAGCCAGTCCTAGTCTTTGAGGACCGTAATTATTTGGAAAAGAACTCTTAGACGGCCTTAGTTTAAGAGAATACGCGGCACGTACCGCCCGTCTTCCATACCTTCAAAATGCTCAAACATTTCAGGATGGCTGATCGGATCATCGTCCTCATCTGGGACAAGGTTTTGCTCGGAGACATAAGCCACGTAAGGTGACTGCTCTGTGCTTTCCGCGAACAGATGATAAAACGGCTGGTCTTTACGTGGACGCGAGTCGACAGGAATTGAATGGTACCATTCGTCCGTATTCGAAAATTCGGGATCAACGTCAAACACGACACCGCGAAAACCATAGATGCGGTGGCGGACTTGTTCGCCGATTGTGAACTTTGCTGTATTGCGTTGCCGTTTCA
>DGOK01000118.1:817-69173 GCA_002389385.1 Rhodospirillaceae bacterium UBA4468
ACTTACACTTGCAACCCTGATCGGGCTGGAAAAGTCGCCCAAGACGGCTTATGTAGCTATGACAGTGACTTATACAATCGTTCGACGATCAATGATGAGGACTAAAAATGCCTGATAGCCTGGAAAACCAGCAGCAAAGCATCGAAGAGGTGCAGCAAGAGCTGATCGAGGAATTCCAATTCCTGGACGATTGGATGGAGCGCTATCGCTATATCATTGATCTGGGACGCCAATTAGAAGCGTTTCCCGAAGAGTGGATGAATGACGTCTACAAGGTAAAAGGCTGCCAGTCACAAGTGTGGCTAAAACCTGAAACTGTCGATGGACGCCTGAAATTCTATGCCGCGTCCGATGCCGCCATTGTGTCGGGGCTCATTGCTATCTTGTTACGGATTTACTCAAATCGCACTGCAGAGGAAATTCTGGCAACACCGCCCACGTTTATTGAAAGTATTGGCTTGGACGAACACTTGAGCCCCAGTCGTTCAAACGGTTTGCATTCAATGGTTCAAACGATGTTTACCCATGCCAAGATTGCAGTCGCTTAAATCTATTTTCTGAACCGTGCTGGATCGAGCGCGTTTATAATATCGTCATCAAGCGGCAACGGACCGCCGGTCATTTGACCCGCAATCAACTCAGCCAGAATGGGGGCTGTCAGAAAACCTCGCGACCCAAGACCGCCCAGAACATATAAATTATCTGCGACTTTACCTGCCAACGGGATGTAATCACGGATCGTGGCCCGGAGCGACGTCCGTCCACCCATTGGCACATCAGGCGATAGCACAGGCAAATGGGCCTGAAGATTTTCAATCATATCCGTATTATCCGCCGCGCGGATGGCCGCCCATTCCGCATCAGGCATCTCATCCCGGCGCGCATATGTCGCCCCCAATACGTGGCCCTGTTGTCCATCACCTAAATCGACCAAGGGCGAAATGTATCCTCCATAGGTCACTGGCACGCGCGGTGACGGATTGAGTGTAGGCAGATAAGCCAGCTGACCTCGATTCGCACGCAATGGCCATACTTGATCTGGCATCAAGTCCATAATGCCCACGCCAGCTGCAACGACAACACCATCAAAATCTCCCAGCGATGCACCATCGCCATCGATGATATTTATGCCATCTTTGACCTCTTGGAATTTAGCAGCATTCCCCTGAGAATACGTGACATCTGACGTCAGTGCTGCCGTGATCGCGGGCGGACAAAGTGCCCCTGCGCGCTCAAACCAAAGCCCACCTTTTGGTACCTCAACGCCTGATAACGCGGTCGCTTCTGCTTGATCAACAAGGCGTATCACATCCTTTGGTAAGTTGAATGCCGCCGATGCCCGCTGCTGACGTTCACTCTCATCTGGATTCCGCGCCATTGCGAAGGCGCCACGCGGACCAGACCAAACACACGCTCCTTCGCCCTCAAGCGCGTCATAGAACTGAACAGCATGCAGATATGCAGACGTCATCAATCGACCAATAGGGCTCTGTGTTCGGGGCAACTTGGGCGCTAACAAAGCCACAGGGTTACCAGATGCACCACTGCCCGGTGCTTGCGCAGAATCGATCAACGTCACGTTGATACTGCGCCGCATTAGCGCACGCACGAGGCATCCACCAGCGATGCCGGCACCGATCACTGCAATATGCGCATCTTTCTCAAAAATCTTTGGTTTTTGATTGAGTGAAACCTGATTATCCATACATAAAGATTACCTGACGGCGACGCCCCTTGAAACCCACGCCCCAATGGTTTCATGTATACGCGAAATGGAGAATACAGTGGATTTTGATCTCGCAGGAAAACGCGTCTTTGTCGCAGGCCATCGCGGCCTCGTTGGCTCGACGATGGTAAAGCGTTTACGCGCTGAAAACGCCGACGTTCTAACGGTCGACCATCAATCGCTGGATCTTACCAGGCAGACCGAGACCGAGAACTGGATTGCTGCGAAATGCCCGGAAGTCATTGTTGTTGCGGCGGCGCACGTCGGCGGCATCAAGGCTAACAGCACGTATCCTGCAAAGTTCCTATATGATAATGCTGCCATCGCACTCAATGTGATTGAAGCGGCACGAAGAAGCAGCGTCTCAAAGCTTTTATATCTTAGCGCCGCCTGCACATATCCCAAACTTGCCGATCAACCCATTTCTGAAGACGCCCTGATGATGGGCCCGCTTGAGCCGACCAACGAATGGTACGCAATTGCCAAGATTACCGGCATGAAGATGTGCGCTGCGTATCGCCAGGAGCACGGCTGTAACTTCATTTCAGCCCAACCGTCCAGTGTTTATGGCCCCGGTGACAATTTTGATCCCGAAGAAGGCCATGTCGTCGCAGGCATGATGACCAAGTTCCACAATGCCAAAATATCTAGCGCACCTTCGGTCGAGTTATGGGGAAGTGGCACACCAATTCGTGAGTTCATGTATATCGACGATTTGGCGGATAGCCTGATCTATCTGCTGAACCACTACGCCGATCCGACGCCAATAAATGTTGGCATGGGACAAGGCACAACTATTAAGGACTTAGCCGAAATCATCTCAAAAGTTGTCGGGTATCAAGGTTCTCTTGAGTGGGATACGACCCGCCCCGACGGCATGCCAAAGCGCATGCTCGACTCGTCAAGGCTCACGTCCCTTGGCTGGCAACCGTCGATCTCGCTAGAGGACGGCCTCGCAAAGACGTACGAATGGTATAAAGAGAATTTAGGTTAAAACTGAAACTACGGCCTCACCTCGTCATTCCCGCGAAAGCGGGAACCTAGCCTTAAACGCCCTTAGAACTAGGTTCCCACTTTCGCGGGAATGACGAGCATTAAAAAACTATCTCATTCATAATGATGAAGCTTGATATAGCGCTAGTTTAGCTCAACCCAACAACTTTTTACGCAGCAATCCGTTGACCTGGCCCGGGTTAGCTTTGCCTTGTGACGCCTTCATTACCTGACCGACGAACCAGCCAATACCTTTTTCATTACCACCCTGCACATCAGCAATCTGATCAGGGCTATCAGCAATAACCTGATCAACAATCGCTTCAATCGCGCGGGTATCCGTAATCTGCTTTAAGCCCTTATCTTCAACGATAGCTTCGGGTGACTTAGATGTCGCCAGCATTTCTTCGAACACATCTTTGGCGATGCGTGATGAGATCGTATCATCTTCGATCAAGCCAACCAGCTCGCCTAGATGCGTTGCTGAAATCGGACTTGCGCCAATTTCCAGATCAAGCTTGTTGAGCGCACCGAATAGGTTTGTCGTCAACCAGTTGGCAACCTGTTTCGCATCATGACCTTTTGCGGCTTCTTCAAAGTACGCAGCCGTATCACGGTCCGCGACAAGCACGCCGGCGTCATACGCTGACAAACCAAGTTCAGAAATAAAGCGCGCCTTCTTATCATCGGGGAGTTCCGGCAACGACGCCCTTATCTTCTCAATGAAATCTTCTTCCAGACGGATTGGAAGCAAGTCCGGGTCTGGGAAATAGCGATAGTCATGCGCAAACTCTTTCGTACGCATAGGACGGGTCTCGCCCTTATGGGCATCGAACAAGCGGGTTTCCTGAACGACTTCACCGCCCTCTTCCCACACATCGACCTGACGCGCAGCTTCGATTTCAATCGCCTGCATCACGAAGCGCACAGAGTTGACGTTCTTGACCTCGACGCGTGTACGGAGTTCGGTCTCACCAACGGGTCGGACAGACACGTTCACATCGGCTCGCATTGAGCCTTCTTCCATGTTGCCGTCACAAGTGCCGAGATAGCGAATAATCGCCCGCATCTTCTTGACGTATGCGCCTGCCTCTTCCGGAGTTCGAATATCTGGCTTGGAGACAATCTCCATCAGCACAACACCGGCACGATTCAAATCAATCATGGTCCGCGTCGGGTCTTGATCGTGCATCGATTTACCCGCGTCCTGTTCAAGGTGCAGACGCTCAACGCCAATATCCCGGCTGGTGCCGTCAGCAAGGTCGACGGTCACAGTTCCCTCGCCAACAATCGGATGCAGGAACTGGCTTATCTGATAGCCTTGCGGCAGATCGGCATAGAAATAGTTTTTACGCTCAAAGACCGATGTCCGGTTGATCACAGCACGAAGGCCTAGGCCTGTTCGCACAGCTTGCTCAATCGCTATTTCATTGATGACAGGCAACATACCAGGCATCGCCGCATCCACGAGGGCTACATTTTGGTTAGGTTCAGCACCAAACGTCGTTGGTGCACCTGAAAACAGTTTGGAATTTGTTATCGCCTGCGCATGGACCTCAAGGCCAACAACTACTTCCCAATCTCCAGTTTCACCCTGAATAAGATAAGTCATGATGCATCTCCCGGGCGTGCCGTGAAGTTGGCAGCAGCCTCAAGGGCACTCGCCGCACGGAACAATGTTTCTTCCTGGCACACCCTGGTGATCAACTGTAACCCTAAAGGCAACCCGTTGGCATCAAGCCCACCTGGGACTGAAATCGCAGGCAATCCAGCCAATGATGCAGGCACCGTGAACACATCGTTTAGATACATCGCAATCGGATCATCCATTTTCTCACCCTTGGCAAAGGCAGCGCTTGGCGCAGTCGGCGTCAGTATAACGTCGACGTCAGCAAAGGCCTTCTTGAAGTCTTGGGCAATAAGCGTGCGAACCTTTTGCGCCTTAACGTAATAGGCATCGTAGTAGCCAGCAGACAGCACATACGCACCGATCAAGACGCGGCGCTGCACTTCTTCGCCAAACCCTTCACCTCGGGTGAGTTCGTACATCTCGTCCAGGCTATCGCCAGGCACACGAAGGCCATAACGCACACCGTCATAACGGGATAGGTTCGATGATGCCTCTGCAGGGGCAACGATATAATACGCAGGCAGCGCATATTTCGTATGCGGCAGCGTAACGGGCTTAACCTCAGCCCCCATACCTTTGAACCACTGGGCACCCTGATCCCAGAGTTTTTGAATTTCTGCAGGCATGCTGTCCAATGTGTATTCATCTGGAATACCGACGCGCAGGCCTTTGACGTCCGTTGTGCATGCGCTACGGAAATCAGGCAGATCAATTGGTAATGACGTTGAATCTTTTGGATCATGCCCCGCCATCGCTTGCAGCATAATCGCCGCATCTTCGACCGTGCGGGTTAATGGGCCTGCCTGATCGAGGCTAGATGCAAACGCAATCGTACCCCACCGTGAACACCGACCGTAAGTTGGTTTCATGCCAACCAGACCCGTGAACGACGCAGGTTGACGGATAGAGCCACCCGTATCTGTCCCTGTTGCAGCGATTGCTAAACCACCAGCAACCGCAGCCACTGAGCCACCAGACGAGCCACCCGGAACTAAATCAGCATTGGCACCTTCAGGCGTCCATGGATTTTTGACCGATCCAAAATATGACGTAATATTGGCCGAGCCCATTGCGAACTCATCAAGGTTTGTTTTGCCGAGCATCACTGCACCGGCATCCCGAAGTTTCCCACTGACCGTGCTTTCATAAGTCGGCACAAAATTGTCCAGAATATGCGAGGCCGCTGTGGTCCGCACACCCTCAGTACAGAACAGATCCTTCATCGCGATCGGCACACCATCCATCGGTCCCTTGGCGTCACCACTAGCGCGGCGCGCATCGGACTCAGCAGCACGGTGGCGCGCAAGTTCAGGCGTCTCGGTAATAAATGCGTTCAGAGAACGATTGGCCTCAATAGCTTCGATAAAGGCATCTGTCAGTTCGACCGAAGATGTCTCACCCTTGGTAAGCGCATCGGCAGCGGACGCTATCGTCCAATCACGAAGATCGCTCATTCGACCACCTTAGGCACAGCAAAGAATGAGCCCTCCCCATCTGGTGCGTTGGCCAAAATTTTATCGGAAATCGCACGTTGTGTGATCACATCGGCCCGCAATGGCGTTTCCGTTTCGACAACACTGGTCATCGGCTCAACCCCATCAGTATTAACTTCTGCCAATTGCTCGACCCAGCCGACGATATTATTCAGCTCGCCTGCCATGGGTTCTAAACGTTCTTCCGGTACGCGTATGCGCGCGAGAAATGCGATCTTGCGAACATCGTCCTTTGTTAGCGACATCAGGGGCTCCGATAGGCCAAGTGAATGCTTGTTTGCGGGCGAAAATTAACATCCGCGATATAACGGGGCAAGCTGATAGGTGTATGCCTGTTGTTCGGGGCAAGATCAGAAAAAATATTGCACGAAGCAGCATCTAGCGACCACAATGCCTCATGCGTATAAAAGATGTCCTCAGCCCAGCCGATTTGACGCAAGTGACCGCCCTTCAGCGAGAGCAACAAATCGATTGGACGTCCATCTCATCAGATGGCGAAACGGTCTCTGTTGAGGGGCATGAGTTTATTGTGCTTCCCAGTGTGTTCCCGCCAAGGTTCGACTCATCGCTGCTGATAAACAACCTCAACATATCGAATGATGCCGAAGTTCTTGATGTAGGCACGGGGTCAGGTGTCCTGACGATATTTGCGTGAATCGCAGGCGCGTCACGGTGTGTCGCGTTGGATATCAATGTCGATGCCGTTCGTAACACGCGGATAAATGCCGAAAAACACGGCCTTGTGACACAAATCGACACACGCACATCGGATGGGTTGACCGCCTTAACGGACGACGAACAATTTGATTTTGTCATCGCAAACCTGCCCGGACGCTCACTCGAAGCTATCGACGTCGTGGAAGGCGCTCAATGGGATGGAGGCTACCGTGTTCATAAGGCGTTCTTTACCAACATTGCGAAGCATCTGAAGGACGGCGCACAAATTCTCATGGCCAAGGCGAATTATCCTGAGATTAATGACCTTTTGGCATTCACAGAGGATTTAGGCTTCACTGTGAAAATTCTAGATAAAGAAATGCCCTCTGATGGCGACCCTAGAACCTATTACACCTTCGCATTTTCTTTAGCTTAACGCCCAGGGAAAAGACCACTGAAGTCATTGAGCTTGTTTGAAAATATCATCCCACGCAGTATCCGACCAATGCGTTAGGGCGATCTCAGCGGCAGACAACAAGGCTCTGGATACATTGGTAGATGGCAAAGACGCCAAGCCGCCACTTGCCCGGACAAAAGTTTTTTCCGTCGCGCTATCGAAGCGGACCTCACCCTTATCAAGATCGAACAACATGATCGTCGAAAACACATCAATAAGACTATGCACGCCATCCAGCAGGTCTACATTTATCTGAAACACCTTCCGCTTGTTCGATCCGTCAAATGGGACTTCCGTCATAAACATTTGCGCTGGAAAGCGGATACGCTCACCACCCCGTTCACAAACAATACTGACATCATAATCGGCGGAGCGGACCTCGTTACCTTCACCCCCGGCCTTGCCAATAAAATGAACACGGAAGCCACAGCGATGGTCCGCACCCAATCGAATTTCACCGGTCACATCTTCTTCGATTTCGCCATCGATAATCGGCGATAGGACCGTGCCGTAAACAAATCCCAACGGTTTACCATCCTTGACGACCGCCAACCAAGCCGTCTTACCCGAGCGCCCAACGACACGAACAATTTCGCCCTTTTTCAAACCATCCACACGTTTACCGGACGTCTTGGGGATCGACCTGACATTAACATCTTTTTTGACGAGATACTTCCCAGCAGCCAGCGTAATCGTTTCGCCTAAGAACGGCATCTCGGCTGCGAGTGCACTCGTAGGTAATCCGAATGCAGCGAGCACAAGAAAAACCCTCAGCAGACCCGCGCTGATACCTTTTGGAGTATGTTGCGTTTGAACACCGTTCATTCGCTTTCCCTTATGCCAATTCGAAAAGGACGATGCCTTTCGATTAAGTATATGATATCCAAGTCTTTCACTCGATACTAGAAATGAGTAGCTAGCCAAATCCATGAGCCGTCCAGACGTATTTGAAAATATTGCCGCACTCCTCGCAGCCCTCACCACGGGGCAAAGGCTTTTAGGGTTAGATATTGGTGACAAAACCATTGGCCTAGCTATTTCTGACCCAATGTTCATGATTGCCAGCCCGGTAAAAACAATCATGCGCACAAAGAAATTTGCTACTGCTGTCGCTGAAATGCGCGAGATTGTTAAAAACGAAGAAGTTGGTGGCTTGCTGGTGGGGTTGCCTGTCAGCATGGACGGCACCGAAGGGCCCAGATGCCAAAAAACACGCGACCTCACATCCGAAATATCTATGCAGCTTAATCTACCCGTCGCATTCTGGGATGAGCGGTTATCAACGTCTGCGATAGAACGCTTTTTAGTGACCGAGGCTGATATGACACGGAAACGGCGTAAGGACGTCGTGGATAAAATGGCTGCCGGTTATATCCTTCAAGGTGCACTCGACAGTATCGCCGGGCGTTTTTAATGGGCCACATTGCGAGTGTGATTATTCCGATCTTTTTATTGATCGGACTTGGCATTCTTCTGAAGTCCAAGGCCGGGTTTAACGACGAATTCTGGCGATCGGTTGAACGCCTTACATTCTCAGGCTTGTTCCCATCTTTACTTTTTGTCAAAATTTCAGCCGCAGATATCGACTGGAGCACCTCATCTCCGATCGCCTCAGCAATCATCATCAGTATTCTTTTAACGGCTGCTGCGACTGTCCCGTTTCGCCGCTTACTTGGGTTTAACCCCGAGCAGTTCGTGGCCGTTTTCCAAGGAGCCTTCCGCTCTAATGCTTATGTTGGTATCGCGATTACGCTCAGCGTATTCGGCGATAATGCAACGGGGGCGATGGCCGTCACCTTGCTGAGCGTTGGTGTGACGATCAATTTTCTAGGCGTTTGGGCCATTTGCATTGGTTGGGGAACGAAGAACGGTCTCGCAGCTGGCGTAATATCTCAATCGGCAGCCTCAAGAACCCATTGATTCAGGCCTGCTTTATTGGCGCTTTATTCAATGCTGCGGGTTGGGGTTTGCCGCCGATCATCGGCCCGACACTTGAGCTTCTTAGTAATGCTGCCCTGCCGATGGGTCTAATGGCTGTAGGATCAGGCCTCAAACTCTCAAGCATCAAAGCTGCCAGTGCACCTGCAGCCGTTTCCTGCGGATTAAAGTTATTACTCCTGCCGCTCGTGACTTTTGGCCTTGGAACGATGCTCGGCCTCGAAGGCTACGCCTTGATCGTCCCTGTTATTTTTGCAGGCCTGCCTACGTCATCGACATCTTATGTGGTGTCCAGGCAAATGGGCAGTGACGCTGAGCTCATGGCGGCTATCGTAACGGCGTCCCATCTGGCTACTATTTTCAGTATGCCCGTTCTTTTAAGCCTCATCCACTAACCCTCACAGGGTTGTGACTTTCACTCATGGGATCGCCAAGGCATGGTCTGACGCATTCACAGACCTCATTCGGAGTCCACATGTCTACAGTCCTTATCGGCGCCATTATTTTCATGGCGATTGCCACGCTCATTGTTTCTCCTCGCCGCACGACTGTTGATGGATTCTTCCGGGGCGTTGATGAACAAGGTGCTGCGCCCAGCTTGCTGACTCTGATTTTATCGCAAGTCACGACATGGATTTTGCGCGCTCCCTGATGAACGCAGCCATCCTCGGGTATTACTATGGCATCGCAGGCACCGTCGCTTATGCCGCCTACTATCTTTCCTTCTTTACGGGCGCTGTGATTATTGACCAAGTACGATTCCGGCATGGGTTTTCGAGCATTCAATCGTTTTTGACAGCATGACATGGCCGTCTTGGCAGTTATTGCTACAACATTGTCGTTGCAGTGCGTTTGCTATCAGAAGTCTTCGCGAATCTTATTGTGATTGGCCTGATCTTTGGTGGTGCTGGCAGCTCAACGTACATCATTGCAGTCATTGCCATGGCCGTGTTTGGTCTTGGATATTCGATGATGGGTGGCCTCCGGGCATCGCTTCGCACCGATGTCGTGCAAATGCTCGCCCTTTTGATCGTCCTTATCATTATGAGCGTGCAGACGGTCGTGGGCCCTTTGTTCAACGTCGACGCCATCCTGTCCAGCAGCCCGGACATCACATCTCCCGGCTGGGTCCTCCTCGCCGTTGCTGGCTTGCAGGTGTTGAGCTATCCGATGCATGACCCTGTGATGATGGACCGTAGGTTTATCGCAGATCGCCGGACAACACGCCTCAGCTTCATTCATGCCGGCTGGATCAGTGTTCTCTGCGTTCTCGCATTTGGCATGCTGGGTGTGATCGCAGGACTTAACAAAGAATCCGGTGAAGCCATACTCGCCGCGCTCAACCGCCTGTTTGGCGAGCCCACCATGATCCTGTTCAATATCGCATTGATCGTCTCAGCGATCTCGACGCTAGATTCAACATTGTCGTCTGCGGCAAAGCTCGCCATTGCCGATATGCGCATCGCCAGCGAGCGTGTCGCAAATGGTCGCATTGCCATGGTCGCCCTCACAATCGGAGGTCTGGGCTTCTTGTTTCTTGGTAGCAAAGACCTGTTTGGTGCCGTCGCCGTCAGCTGCACCGAATCACTTTATCTAACCCCCGTCATCGTGATCTCGATTTTTCTAGGCCGCACGGACGTGCCATCCTGGAGCTATGCCACGTCGTTCATCGCCGCCATCGTAGGTGCCAGCCTTTACTTCCTGGAAACCAGTGGTTACACCGGTATTGTCGGCAGCCTCACCGGGGCTGAGCACAAGTACGCGAAGCTCTTGTACCTATGTGTTGGTGTGCTGGTCGTTGGCTTTGGCGCTTACATCATTGGGATTGTGAGTAATCGACGCTCAAGAATTGCCGCCCGCGTTTAATGTAATTAACCGCTTACTCAGCCACCGCGTAATCCAGCAGCTTCAACAATTCGCCCGACTGACGGTGGAAGCGACGTGTGGCGTCTTTATCAAAGCGGTTCTGCCAGACGCCCGGGTCCAGATCTAACGGTGCGACCTGATAGGCTTGCTTGATGCCTGCCTGAACGTGTTCTTCCCGGTCATCAACATCGCAGAACCTGAACATGCGACGGACAATGGGAGCTGGCTCGTTGATGACTTCCTTGGCGCGAATTTGATAATATCGGCGGCGGTTCAAGCGGCCAAACCGGCGTGCTGCACCCACAGAGCGTGACCAGTTCCGGGCAAACGTCTCGGCAAAGTCCGCAAAGCTCGAATACCGCCTTGGGAACTCCCCCTTAGAGATACCCATATTGAAATCCTAGGCACTTGCAGCCTCATCACGGCCATCGCGGACAACGTGAATAACCCGCATGTTCGGGAATAGACGGTCCAGCAATTCCAGTGACAGCACATGCTCCGGCGTTTTCTCGCCAATGCACGAGACATCTTCGTCCTCAGGCACCCAGCGCTGCATCATCAGCATGACAGCCGATTGCATCAGATACTCAACATCTTCAAATGTGAAGCCCGCGGCATTGCCCTGCAATCCGGCAAGTTGCATTCGGTTGCCGATTTTCTCAGCGTTCTGATTGTATTGGTCTACAAGCTTGGCTAAATCCGGAAACAGCGTATCGGTGAAGTGGCCCTCACCCTTGCAGCAGACCTTAGGGTGGGTATCTAAGCACTGCTGAACCCAAGACGTGCCCCAGCGCGTCGCACCTACGACGAAAACCATGTCTTTTTTTAAGAGTTGGCCCAGCCTGTCGTGGACCTTTGCGTACTCCTCCATACGCTACCCTACTCGCTGATGCGTGGACGTGTTGCGAATCGCCCACGCCGAAACATACTACTTGATCCAGCACTCGCAAGCCAACAAAGCACGGTGATCAACGCTTTCATTTCAGCGCTTGCCGAAATGGCAGACTCAGGAATATAGTGCGCGCTTATGAACGAGTGTAACGCGCCATTCGGCTTTCCCCATAAGCATCTCCTCGGCATCGAGGGTCTCAATCCTATTGAAATTACTGCACTGCTTGATCGAGCCGAGAGCTATGTCGAGCAGAACCGTCAGGCCGATAAGAAAAAAGCGGTCTTAAGCGGACGCACGATTATCAATCTGTTTTTTGAGGACTCAACCCGTACCCGCACCTCTTTTGAGCTTGCGGGTAAGCGCCTGGGCGGTGATGTCATCAACATGTCGGTCGCGACAAGCTCGGTCAAAAAGGGTGAAACCCTGATCGATACCGCAATGACGTTGAACGCCATGCATCCAGATGTACTGGTCGTCCGTCATCCAGAATCGGGCTCGGTGAAGCTGTTATCTGAAAAAGTGAATTGCGCGGTCATCAATGGTGGCGACGGATCACACGAACACCCGACCCAAGCACTCCTCGATGCGCTGACCATTCGTCGACGCATGGGAGAAATTCAGGGGCTCCGCGTTGCCATTTGTGGAGATATTCTGCATTCACGGGTTGCCCGCTCAAACATCCATCTTTTGACAACAATGGGTGCGCGCGTGCGCCTGATTGCGCCGCGCACGCTGATCCCAACCGGTATCGAGCATATGGGCGTCGAGGTTTTCTACGATATGCGCGAAGGTCTGCAAGACTGTGATATTGTCATGATGCTCCGTCTTCAAAAAGAACGCATGGACGGCAACTATCTGCCTTCGGTTCGCGAATACTTCCATTTCTTTGGTCTTGATTACGCCAAGCTTGAAGGTGCCAAGCCAAATGCATTGATTATGCACCCGGGTCCTATGAACCGGGGTGTCGAAATCGATAGCGAAGTTGCTGATGACTTTGGACGTAGCGCCATTCATGAACAGGTTGAGATGGGTGTCGCTGTCCGCATGGCAGCGCTGGAAATTCTTACCGCGAACCTTGAACACAATGCACAGAGGAACCTCTGATGGCTGTCAAAGGTGATCGCATGCCGGGCCGGGTTGCTTATATCAACGCACGGCTTTTAGATCCCGCAACCGGGTTGGACAAAATTGGCGGCGTCCTCACCGAGGGCGAGATGATCAAGGCTGTCAGCCCTAAAGTTACTGCGGACCTCGCCCTCGAAGGCGTGACCGTCATCGATTGTGAAGGGCTTTGCCTGGCTCCTGGCCTTGTCGATATGCGGGTTTACCTCGGTGAACCTGGCGAAGATTACAAAGAAACGATCGCAAGTGCCGGTCGCGCCGCGACCAAAGGCGGTATCACATCAATGGTGTGCTTGCCCAATACGGACCCCGTCATCGACGATATGTCTGTGGTTGAGTTCGTTGCCAGGCGCGCACGTTTGCAAGGACTGACAAAAGTATTTCCCTATGGTGCAGTCACCAAAGGCCTGAAGGGTAAAGAGATTGCCGAGTTAGGTATGCTCGCAGAATCTGGTGCCGTCGCCTTTACGGATGGCTTCCATCCCGTAGCCAACGCACAAGTCATGCGCCGGGCCATGATGTATGCCCGCACATTCGATTTATTGATCTGTCAGCACCCAGAAGAGCCAAGCCTCGCAGTGGGTGGTGTGATGAATGCAGGCGAGACGGCAACACGCCTAGGGCTCGTTGGTATTCCACGTCAGGCTGAGATCATGATGATTGAGCGTGATATCCGGCTGGTTGAATTGACTGGTGCGCGTTTACATATTGCACACCTGTCCATCTCTGAATCCGTTGAGGCTATTCGTCAGGCGAAAGCACGTGGCCTTCCGATTACATGCGACACTTCACCGCCCTATTTTGCACTGAACGAAGTCGCCATCGGTGATTACCGAACGTTTGCGAAACTGTCACCGCCGTTACGTGAAGAAACAGATCGTCGCGCTATTGTTGATGGCATTATCGACGGGACCATTGATTGCATTGCATCTGATCACACGCCGCAAGATGAAGAATCAAAGCGCCTGCCTTTTGCAGCTGCCGCGATGGGCGGGGTCGGCCTTGAGACATTGCTCGCTGTCGTCCTTGAGCTTCACCATAACGGCCATATGTCCGTGCTCGACGCCTTGAAGTTCGTCACCTCTGCACCTGCTGACCTGCTCAAGCTTCGCGCGGGCAAGCTCGTTCAAGGCCATCCTGCGGACCTTGTGATGTTTGATCTTCAGCGTGGATGGAAAGTCAGTGCTGATAAATTACTCAGCAAATCAAAGAATACACCGTTCGACGGCCGCTTGATGCAAGGGGCTGTTACACGCACGGTTATTGACGGACGCACCGTTTTCGTGGCCGACTAGACGTATGAACGATCTTGATCCAAACATGTTGATCGCCCTTGCGGCATTCGCTGGCTATTTGCTGGGTTCCATTCCGTGGGGTCTCGTCCTGACACGGATGGCTGGTCTCGGTGATATCCGTAAAATTGGCTCTGGTAATATTGGTGCCACGAATGTTTTGCGCACCGGCCACAAGTTTCTGGCTTTTTTAACGTTGATCCTCGACGCCTCAAAGAGCGCTGTAGCTGCATTGATCTTTATACAATTCAACGAAGTCGCAGGCATTGTCGCTGGCTTTGCTGCTGTGCTCGGACACAATTTCTCAATCTGGCTTAAATTCCAGGGTGGCAAAGGTGTTGCGACATCTTTGGGTGCAATCTTGATGGTGTCATGGCCGGTTGGTGTCCTTACATGCTGCGCATGGCTTCTTATCGCTGGTACGTTCAGGTTTTCCTCAGCAGCGTCGATGGGATCCCTGGCCGCTGCCCCCGTCATCACATGGTGGTTTAGTGGCAACACCACCATCATGATCATGACGGCAGGATTGGCCGTTCTTTCAATGGTACGCCACAAAGAGAATATTGTTCGCCTTGTCCGCGGCCAAGAAACCAGGATTGGTCAGAAGAAAGATAAAACCGAATAACGCGTCTGCCATTTATAACGACATTCCTGCAAATCGCAGTGATCCAGGTTGACCAAATCATCACGAAACCCCCAATGTGATACCTGCTTTTGATACACCCAATATGGAGGCTGCGCTATGTCTAAACCGATTATCGAAATCCATTACTGTCGCACATGCCGATTTATTCTTCGCGCAACCTGGATGGCACAAGAACTGCTGTTCACATTTGGTGATGACATCAGCGGGCTCATGCTTGTGCCTGATGATGGCGGGACATTTCGTATCCAATCCGCAGATGGCACCGTGATCTTTGATCGCAAAACTGAGGGTGGACGTTTTCCAGAAAGCAAAGAACTGAAACAATGCGTACGTGATATCATCGCACCCGGCAAAGACCTGGGTCATTCTGACACTGATAAAGACTAAGGAGCGGTTATATGTGTGATCAAGTCACATCGGGCACAGCAGTGCCGACTATTTTTATCGAGAACGAGCGTACCCGTGTAACAGAATGGCGGTTTAAAAATCGCGGTGACAGCACGGGTTGGCATCGTCACGAGTATGATTATGTCATCGTGCCGTTATTTGATGGCCAACTGGAAATTAATACAGGTGCCGATGAGCTCACGATTGCACCGATGCAAAATGGTGTGCCGTATTTCCGTGAAGTCGGTGTCGAACACGACGTCATCAACGGTAACGATTTTGAATGTGCCTTCGTTGAGATTGAATTTCTGAAATAGCATCCCCAACTGAGATAGATCATGAACTTCATTATTCGAAATGCCACCGTATACGATGGCTCCGGCGCTGAACCCACGTCTGATACGGATGTATGGGTCAAAGACGGGAAGATTTGTAATATCGGCTCAGGCCTGGACGCCGCTGGCGCTGAAGAGATCGATGCCGCTGGCTTGGCTCTCATGCCCGGCATTATTGATACACACACGCATTTCGATGCGCAGATCACCTGGGACCCAAGTGTCCGTCCTTCCCCGGCTCTTGGCGTCACGACCATCGTCATGGGGAACTGTGGCTTCACTATTGCCCCCTGCAAGGAACGCGACCGTGATTTGGTCATGAAGAACCTGACACAGGTTGAGGGCATGTCGCTTGAAGCTTTGCGCGAAGGCATCGATTGGGGTTTTGAAACATTCCCTGAATACATTTCAATGCTGGCTGACAAAGGCACCGTACCGAACGTTGCATGCTTCTTAGGGCATAGCTCTATTCGCACGTATGTGATGGGTGCCGCCGCGACTGAGCGTGCTGCAAACGACGCTGAAATAGCCGAAATGTGCGCCATTATTGAACAAGGCATGGCCGCAGGTGCTGTTGGTTTTGCCACGTCTACAGCACCTCAACACAATGGCTGGGCGGGTGTACCAATGCCGTCTCGCTTGGCAGATGACAAAGAATTACTGGCACTGGTCCAGGCCATGGCGAAATCGGGTCGTGGCATTTTTATGCTGACCAAGGGCAACCGCACAGATGTGCCTTACCTTGAAGACCTGGCCAAAAAAACCGGACGACCCATCATGATCGCCGCTTTACTCCACAACTCGACTAAGCCGACAGATACACTGGACGAATTGGCGCAGATCGCAGATGCACGCGCACGCGGTCATGAGCTGTGGGGGCAAGTATCCTGCTGTCCGCTGACAATGGATTTTACGATGAAATCCGCCTACCCGCTTGAAGGCTTCGACAGTTGGCAGCCGTTGATGAAACTCTCCAAAGAAGATTTAAAGCAACGGCTTGGCGATCCTGATTGGCGTCAATCTGTCAGAGATGAACTGGCCTCGCCTGCAGGCGTGCGCTTGTTCAATGGTGAATGGAATAAGATCGAAGTCACCGAGGCTGCGACTGATGATTACCGTGACCTTGAGCACCAGACTTTGGGCGACGTCGCATCAGAGCGCGATGTTGATCCTCTTGATCTCATGCTTGATGTCGCCATTGCCGAAGATCTCGAAACAATCTTTACAGCTGTGCTCTTGAATTCTGACGAGGACGCCGTTAGTAAAATGCTGACGCACCCGGCGGCTTCTGTTGCCCTATCGGATGCTGGCGCGCATTTGACGTTTTTCTGTGACGCTGGATTTGGTCTCAGACTACTTGGTCGCTGGTCACGTGATCTGGGCAAGATGAGCGTGGCCGCCGCCGTGCACGAGTTAACCGGCAAGCCTGCATCTATCTTCAACATCGCAGGACGTGGATTGATCGAGGTCGGCCATGCCGCCGACTTAATGTTGTTTGAACCAAGCACTGTCGATCGCGGCACAAAGAAACGTATCTTTGATTTACCCGCTGGCGCGCATCGCCTGACAACCGACGCTGTTGGTGTCATTGGCGTTTGGATCAACGGTAATCAGGTCGCAACATCTGACGGACTTGTCGACGATGTCGCAAATGCTGGTGACGTCATCACAGAATTCTCGACTTCATGACAAAGGAACAATGATATGAGCAACGCAACCATTGCGATTTTGATGCCAGGCGACATGGGGCACGGCGTCGGCCTTGTTCTGCGCCAGCACGGTCATGAGGTCATTACGTCTTTAGTCGGTCGCTCCGAGCGATCAAGAAAACTCTCCGAAGCGGGGCAGCTTAAAGACGTTGGCGATCTCGACGCGGTGGTAAGCGAAGCCGATGTGATTTTATCGATCTTGCCACCGACATCTGCGCCTAAACTCGCTGAAGACGTTGGTGCTGCCATGGTGCGTACGGACAAAACGCCCGTGTATGTTGATTGCAATGCGATCTCCCCCGGCACAGCGACAGAATTATCTATACATATCACCAATGCAGGCGCGACTTTTATTGATGCAGGCATCATCGGCCTAGCCCCAAATAAAAGTAAGTCATCGCGGTTCTATGTCTCAGGACCAGACACGAGTGCGATGGAAGCATTGGACGGCAAAGGCTTTGAAGTGATTAATCTGGGCCCGGATATCGGTCAGGCATCGGCAATGAAGATGGTCTATGCAGGCCTCACTAAGGGCAGTTGGACGCTTTGGACATCGGTCCTGTTGACCGCCCAACAGAACAACTTGTTGGACCCGCTTATTGCAGAATTTGAACATTCTCAAGATGCTAATCTGGCTGCGATGCGGAGCAAAGTTCCGTTTCTGCCTGCCGACAGTAGCCGCTGGATTGGTGAAATGGAAGAGATCTCCAAGACATTCCGCGAAGCTGATGTGAGCGGTGGCTTTCATGATGGCGCTGCATGGATGTTCCAACTGATGAGCGAAACACCGTTTGCGTCTGAAACGCGCGAAACCCTTGATACCAGCCGCACCCTTGAAGACAGTGTCAAAGCCTACGCTGAGGCGTTGGCAAAAAGAAAGGACGCCTGATCGGTGTTGATCGTCGAACTGATATCATTCCAGTATTAGCTAAGCCTCGTTGCGATCAAGAATGCCAAGTAACGCGGTTTCAAATTGTTCTGGGCGCTCATACATCACCCAATGCCCGGCATCTTCAATAATCTCGAACGGCACATCTTTTTGGCGCTCAGCAAAAATATCACGGCGTTTGAGGATTTCATCTCGCCCGCCGCCTGTTGCATCATGGACACCCCAAATACCGGCAAGCTTGGCTTTAATCTCCGGCAATGCCTCAACCAGATGATTACCAAGCGACATCGGGCGTGAGCGCACGCGCGATCTGGCAACGTTTTTCCGGTGCGTATAAACAGCAAGATCATCAATATTCGAAGCTTCGGCGAGCATCAGAATTTGTAAATTTTCACGATGTATTTCGTTCTTTTCAGCATCGCTCATGTCCTTTTCAGGCACGCGTATACCCAGAACACGAACGTGCAAACCATCAAAACCACTCGCACCGACGGCGATGTAATGACGCATCCTGTCACCGATGATTGCCGCGACACGGGACCCGATCAATCCGCCAAAGCTAAATCCTGCGAGATCAAACGCTGTGCCCTGTCCAATAACCGCGTCCAGACCATCACAGATCGGGCGGGCAAGGTTGTCAGGCGCTAACTCACCCGGCGCCGATGCACTGTCACCAAGGCCAGGCATGTCGCAGGTAACCACAAGGCGGGTCTTGGATAATCTCTCAACATTGGCAATCCAATGCGTCCACGAACCAAATCCACCATGCAATAGAAACAATGGAGGATGCGATGTCGCCTTCCCCCAGACTTGCCATTCCATCTCGCCATCACCGCATGGCGTACGGACAATTTGAGCTTGAGATAAAAGGTTATCAACAATGGTTTTTGGATCGTTAGGCATTCGAATAGTCTCCTTTGAGGCGCAAAAGATGTCGGAAAGAAAGCAGAGAGACAAGACTAACTTCATAGCCAACCTGAAAATTCTATCCAGGAGGATTTCATCTTGCTCAATCCATCGCATACTCAAACCAATAGATTTAACGGGAGCGATATATGTTCGGTATATTTGGTAAAAGCGACGAGAAAATTCAGGAATTGATCGACAACAAACAATTCGATGAGTTGTCGACGGAAGTTATTGATGAATTGGCGAAGGAACTGATTCTCACAACTGAAAACAATATGGATAAGTAAAAAGTTGTTGAGCGAATAGAGATCATCACAGCCGAGTGCGTATTTGGCATGAACTTGTTCAAAGATTTCTTCGCAAGCATTACTGATATTTTTGGTGGTCGCACATCATCATCTCAAAAAGTATTACGGAACGCCCGTCTCACGTGCCTCACAGAACTCAGACGCGAAGCCCTGATTTCTGGCGCGAATGCCGTTATTGGTATTGATCTTGCCTATAACGAAATCTCGGGCGATGGCAAAAGTATGTTATTTGTCGTTGCGACCGGGACTGCCGTCATTGTTGAACCCAAATAATAGAGCCCTATCATGGACAAAAACCTCGAAGCCAATATAGGCGAACAATTAGAAGCCGCTTCCAAGTACGCAGATATCGTGGTCGAATTTGGCGTTGAATACGGCTTTCAGCTTTTAGGTGGTCTCGTATTCCTGTTGGTCGGCTTGGAGGTCGCGTCATGGATTGGTGGACGCGTCGCGCTGATGATGGAAGCGCGTGAGGTTGATGTCACCCTCTCTCGCTTCATTGGAAATGTCGTTAAAATCATCGCCATCGTGTTCCTTATAATCATCACACTGGGCAACTTTGGTGTCTCAATCGCACCCTTGATCGCCCTTGCAGGTGCGGGTGCGTTCGGTGCGACAATTGCCATTCAAGGCCCACTATCGAACTACGGCGCGGGTGTTTCTATTATTCTTGCGCGCCCGTTTGTTGTTGGAAACACAATCACCGTGAACCGCGCCGCAGGCGGTGTCGTTGAAGAAATCACTCTCGCCCACACCGTTCTAATTGGTGAAGACGACGAGCGTATCACTGTTCCCAATAAAGAAATCGTCAGCCGCATCATTGTGAATTCTCAAACCCGCCGCGTTGTCGAAACAAAGATTGCTGTTGCCGAAGGTCAAGACATCGACGTCGTAAAGGCAGCTGCAAAACGTGCCGTTGATGGCATTGAAGCAATTGAAGGTGGCTCGACACCAGAAATCGGCATTCATGATTTCACCTATGGCGGCATCATCTTAGGCATTCGTTATTGGGTGCCATCCAGCCGGTATTTCGAAGTCCGATATGCTGTTAACAAAGCCGCCCTTAAAGAATTGAACAATGCCGGCATCAAACTCATGTTGGCTGCGCCAATGGCTGTGATAACAACGTTCCTTTCCGCTGATGATGATGAAACCAAAGAAGATCGAATCCTCTAAGGTCGCTTGATCCGTTATTCATATCTGGGTTTTAGGAAATCGTTGATCGGCATATCAATGTATAAACCACATTCGGCAGGGTCTATGCCAAAACGTGAGCACATCGATACAATTTCAATTTGATCCGCAAGGCTCGCTTCGCCGTCTGCTTCACTGACAGCAACACACACACGCAGCAACAAAGCACCGTCTTCAGCATTCGATGTGATCTTTGCAATGGCCTCACGTGCTTCGGCATGACCTATTTCAGGATTCTCAAGAATCGACTCGCAAAATACGCGAAAAATATCGACCCCTTCGTGTGGATCAAAGACTTTCAAGCGATCAAGTGTCTGTAATATCTGGTCGACACGAACATTTTCAGCAAAGCTCACCTTGCCATCCGTCGTCGCAACCATGGCACATGCGGCCATCACACTCTCCAAAAACGGGCGATTCTGTTGCCGTTCCAAGCCCCCCTTGAAATATTTCAGTTAAAGTCGCGATGACTCCACCCATGAAGAATCCTCCTTAAAAACAAATACCATATGCCTGCCAGCATCGTCGCTCCATTGACGCAAGCCCATCTTCGCAGGATACACTAACGTATGGGAGCTGTCTTTTGAGTGAAAAAATACATACCAGGTTCGCTTGATGCGCTGGGGCGATAGCAGTGCGTCTGGCCGGACCGTGACATTAAAGCTCCCCGATGATGGCGACGAGCATCCTTTCAAAGGATTAGATGTTGGTGCCAAGAACGGTCAGATGCTGGAAATTGTCATCGCCATTGTTGAGAACGGCGAACTTGAAACGCTAAGCGCACAAAAAAAGCCCACGCCAAAACTCAAAATAAATATCCCAAAGAAAAACAAACCCGCCGACGCCCCAAGAAAGCTGGCCGTCCTTGAGAATGTCCGTACAACAATTTTCAAATCAGTTGAGAGTGCGCCGGTTAAGCCAGAACCTCCTGTTGAGCCCGTACCGGCACCACCGCCGCCACCGCCTATAGAGCCACCGCCACCGATTGCAGCTCCAACGCCACCGCCGATGCATCAGGACCCTGTTGAAGAAGAGCCTGTGCTTGCACCAGAACCAACACCTGCATCACAAAATGACCTTGCAACCAAGCAATATGGATGGCACCAATCTTGATGCGTATGCAGATCAAATGGGACAGGCTGCGGAAGCACTCGCCGCCGTCGCTAAGCGACTGGATAAAGACGACGACGATCTACCGAAGTTCCCATCATCCATGTTCGAAGATGACGAGACCGAAGAGCCAGGCGTTGTTGTTGTCAGGCGTGCTTTCGATTTGTGCAAAGCTATCGATAAACAACGCGCAGGCTTTTTCTATTTTATGCGCTCTCGCTATCCCAAGGCCCCAAAGCTCGGCGAAGAAGGGGGTGAATGGAGCCGGGATGCAAAATCAACACGTGACCGCGTGTGTTTGCATTGCGACACACCTGCACTCGTGGATTTAGCTGAGGATGTTGACGCCAGACGCCGTTTTGAAGAACTTGAAAATGAGTTTGAGCGCCATGAGCGCCTTCGATAAGCCTTAGCGCTGACGCTCAAGCACCGCACAGAAAAAGCCATCCGTGCCTGCTGATGCAGGTGATAGCCTAAGACACGGCCCTGATGGGGGCGGCGGACCGCCAACAGTTTCAGACCAGACTTCGTCAATTGGGATTGGCTGAAATTCTGGCTTCTTTTCCACAAACCATGCGAGCTGCTGCTCGTTCTCTTCTTGTAAAAGTGAGCACGTCACATAAATCAAACGACCATGCGGCTTCACCAATTCGGCAGCACTTAACATAATACGCTGTTGGTTCTCACGAATTTCAGCCAGTCGCTCCGGCGTGAAGCACCATCGCGCATCCGGGTTGCGTCGCCAGCTCCCAGTTCCTGTGCATGGCACATCGATCAGAACCCGATCTGCAAATCCTTTATGTTCTTCAACCCACGGCTCATCAACCGCAGCAATCGCACGTCGGCGCACCTGAACTGCACTTGCACGCTTTAGGCGGGGTGTCATCCGGTCCATCCGATACCGTGAAATATCTAGTGCGAAAAGGCGGCCAGACAAACGACCTTCATCCGCCATAGCGGCGGCGAGCGCCAAAGTCTTACCGCCTGCACCCGCACAATAATCGACAACGGTCATGCCAGGCTTGGCACCACACAGCATAGAAACAAGTTGTGAGCCTTCGTCTTGAACTTCAACAAGCCCTTCTTTAAAGGCCCGGGTCCCGCCCAAGCGTACCTTGCCTTCAACACGAATACCTAACGGAGAAAGTGATGTCGGCGCGCACGTGATATAATCTTCTTGAAGGCGTGCCAGTGCATCCTCAGGCGTGCCTTTAATTGTATTTACCCGTAAGTCCAGCGGTGCGACTTGATTGAGTGCAGACATCTCCTGTTCAAGCTTATCACCCCACAGCGCACGAAAAGGTCGGTCCATCCATTCAGGGTATTCAAGGCGAACATGGTCCGGCATATCGCGGTTGAGCAGCGGCCGACCATAAAGTGCTTCTGCAAGCTCGGCTTCTGGGTCGCTCAGCAACTCGGGACAATGGCGCGTGCCCGTAAACATCGCTTTGACGTCGTCCAGAGATTTGCGTTCTTCTAAAATCAGAAATGAGATCGCACGAAGCCTGGAATTGGTTTCTAAACTAAGACCCGTTCGCTCAATCCACCAATCAAGCTTGGCGCGACGGCGAAGCACGTCATAGACCCGCCCCCCAACATCACGTCGGTCACCGGAGCCTGCATATCGTCTTGAACGGAAATACCCATCGACAATATGATCCGGCGCTTGATCATCAGCATCAATCGCCGTCAGCAATTCAATCGTTGCTTCAACCCGTGCGCCCGGGGTCATGTCTTACCCCTACCCGTCAGAACGGTAATTAGGTGCCTCGCGGGTGATGGTAATATCGTGAACATGACTCTCGCGTAGACCGGCATTGGTGATCCGACGGAAGCTCGCGTTCTCACGTAATTCATTAATCGTCCCACATCCCGTATAGCCCATCGCAGAGCACAAACCACCGGTTAGCTGGTGGATGATATTGCCAATCGATCCTTTGTAAGGGACGCGTCCTTCAACACCTTCTGGGACAAGCTTAAGGCTATCAGAGACTTCTTCCTGAAAATATCGATCTGCAGAACCACGAGCCATCGCACCCAATGAGCCCATACCACGGTAGGCCTTATAAGACCGACCCTGGAACAATAAGACTTCGCCTGGGCTTTCATCAGTACCCGCAAATAACGAACCGATCATCACGGCATCGGCACCCGCTGCAATCGCTTTGGCGATATCGCCAGAATACTTGATCCCGCCGTCGGCAATACATGGAATGCCTGATTTGCGGCATTCTTCAGCAGTTTCCAGTACAGCCGTAAACTGCGGCATACCAACACCGGCAACCATCCGTGTCGTACAAATTGTACCCGGACCAATACCAATTTTGATACAATCCGCACCTGCGTCTATCAGTGCTTTGGCCGCATCCGGCGTTACAACGTTACCGACAATAACCTGCACAGCATTCGAAAGCTTTTTGATTTCACTCACAGAACTTACGACACCGGCTGAATGACCATGCGCAGTATCAACAACTACAACGTCACATCCTGCATCTAATAGCGCCGCAGCACGTTCACGTCCCGCGTCGCCCACACCTGTTGCCGCAGCAACACGAAGACGGCCATGCGCATCTTTACACGCATTCGGAAAACGTTCTTCTTTTTCCATATCCTTGACGGTGATCAGACCGACACAGCGATAACCATCATCAACGACAATTAATCTCTCAATCCGGTATTGATGCAACAAACGGCGCGCTTCTTTACCATCAACGCCTTCTTTGACCGTAATCAAAGGCATTTCAGCAGTATTCCGCGTCATCAGCTCACTGACAGGTTGATTGGGATTGCTGGCAAACCGAATGTCACGGTTGGTCAAAATACCAACCAGAATATTGCTCTGGCGCTCAACAACCGGCATGCCAGAAAAACCAGTTTCTGCCTTCAGGCGGAGCGCATCAGCCAATGTCTGATCAGGATGAATAGTCAGTGGGTCTGAAACCATGCCGCTTTCGAACTTTTTGACGCGCCGGACTTCGGCCGCCTGTTCTTCGATCGTCATGTTTTTATGTAAGACCCCGATGCCTCCAGCTTGTGCCATTGCAATGGCAAGCTGATGCTCAGTCACTGTATCCATCGCTGCTGAAATCAGCGGGATATTCAACGAGATTTCTTTGGTCAAACGGGTTCGGGTGTCGGTATTCGCAGGCAGCACATGAGATGCGGCTGGAATTAACAACACGTCGTCAAAAGTTAGTGCTTCTTCAATCTTGGGCGGTGCCATGACGCCTCCGATCTTGAGTTGTGGCGTTGACGCGTCATCATACACACGACTTTCTCTTTCACAAGCTTCCTGAGTGATATCGATTACGGTATGCAGAAGTATTTGAAATAATTTAAGAAAATCGTATTCTCTAGCAACTTAAGCCGCTTTATTTTCGCCTCGGAACCCCATCGCAACCAGATAGAACTCAGCCGAGTCGCTACGGCTCGCTTTCGGCTTTGCATGCTTAACCGTCTTGAAATTACGCTTCAGTTCCACAAGCAGGTCATTTTCTGCCCCACCTTGCAGCACTTTTCCAACAAATGTACCGCCGGGCGCCAGAACGTCGAAAGCGAACTCAGCCGCAACTTCCAACAGCCCCATAATGCGCAAATGGTCCGTATGCGGATGTCCAGTCGACGATGCCGCCATGTCGCTTAGAACGATGTCCGCAGGGCCATTAATCAAAGCCTTAAGACGATCCGGCGCATCGTCATCCATGAAATCGCCCTGAATCAGATCTGCACCAGCAACGGGGTCAATTTCTAAAAGATCAATCCCGACCACATGGCCGCTTTTGCCCAAGCGCTCCATCGTGACCTGTGTCCATCCACCAGGTGCCGCGCCAAGATCAATGATCTTGAGGCCTTTCTTGAGGAACTTAAATTTCTCGTCGAGCTCAATCAGCTTGAATGCCGCGCGCGACCGATAGCCTAAGCGCTTTGCTTCTTGAACATAAGGATCATTCAATTGACGTTGCAGCCAACGGGTTGAGGACAGCCGCCGTCCCTTTGCGGTTTTCACACGCGTATGCAGGCCCCGGCTTGCTGCGCTGGGATCGCCTGATCCTTTTTTGCCACTTTTACCGCTGCCACGTGCCATCAATTTATTACCGTCTTATTCGTCATATTTCAAAAATGCCACGTTGTAGTTTAGGCCCGAATTTGTCGTGGCCATCCGCCGCCATTAATTCCGCAAGAATACCTTCTCGAATACCGCGGTCCGCAACCCCAAGCTTGCCAACCGGCCAGCGTTCGCACACCGCGCGGAGAACAGCCAGCCCCATCAACATTAAATCGCCACGCCCGTGACCAAGACAAGGATGCGCAATTCTCTCTTCACATGTCATCCCGGCTAACTGAGCGCCGATCAGACGGATACTGTCGAACCGCATCTCAAGTCCATCGACACGGTTGCGCTTATAGCGTGGTAATTCGAGGTACATTGCGCCCAATGTCGTCACAGTACCAGAGGCACCCACCATCCGCACGGTATTCGCAGCAATTGCCTGAGAAATACCGTTTCTTTGATCAAATGGCTGCAGATGTTGATCAACCCGCTTTAAAAGCTCTTCAAAAGTCTCGCTTGGTAACGATTCCGCACCGAACTCATCCCTTAAAGATACCACACCAAACGGCAGTGAGATCATATCAATCATGCGCGCCGGTTCACCCCGAGGTGTCGCGATCCACATTATTTCCGTTGAGCCACCGCCAATATCAAACACCAACGCGTGCGCATAACCTTTGCGTAACAAGTCTCCACATCCGGCAACTGTAAGTGCAGCCTCTTCAGATGGATCAATGACCTCAAGCTCGATACCGGTCTCGCGTTTAGTTCGATCAAGAAACGCATCAACGTCCTGAGCTTGCCGACATGCTTGCGTCGCAACCGCACGAACAGCAACAGGCCCGTAATTCGCCATGCGTTCAGCGCAATTCCTGAGCGCTGCAACAGTTCGATCAATAGCACTTTGCTGAAAACGACCGGTTTCTGAAACCCGGTCTCCTAATCGTACGACTTTTGAAAACCCATCAATGACATGGAAGCCTGCATCATCGGGTACAGCGACCAGCAATCGACAGCTGTTCGTCCCCAAATCAATTGCCGCATATCGTTTACGACAATCATCAGATTTCACTTTGCGCCCAGTCTGCGGCGCATGTTGATTTTCCAAACCAGGTTTCACGACGTCTCCAACGGACCAGTAACGCTTAGCAACATATTATGCTGATTAACATAGGTTCACGAGGTCATATTTAAAAGGATGCTATAGCGCGATGGCTAAGGCGCAGCCCAGCGGGATGCTTCCTTAACGTCGACCGGATGGGTTCTTGCATAAATTTCTCGGGAGGTTCTTAAACGGCCCAAGGCCTCATCAATCTTGCCGGGGGCCAACAAAATACCGAAATCTGGAGGTACGCTTTTTTCTTTTGGTGTGTATATCCGCTCAAGCATCATGGCACCCACGTTTGGCTTGAAATGCGAACCATCTGTGTACCACTTCATCGGTGAGCCATTCCTTGGCACAGGCTCGGTCGTAATACTGTTATGCCCCGAGAAATCCCAAACCGGAAACGGCGATGCATTAACCCGTGCCGCCTCTTCCAACGTTATCTGAACAAGAGCCCGTTTCCAGTCTTCCCAGGTTTGCCACATACCACCTGCATACATGACTTCCCAAATACGCGCATGGCTTGGGGATATGGCGATCCGAAGATCAATTTTCTTATCGTGAGCGAGGTGCACCATTCGCCGGAACATCTGCAATGGAGACGTCTGATCAGCTGGATCTGTCACATCCCAGCGTGATGAGTTCACTGCCCCCCACGCAGTGACGCCAAACATTCTTTCCATATAGCCAAACTGTTGCAGATGGCTTTTCTTGGTCCGCAACCAACCAGCTTCACTCCGCCATCCACTTGATCCATCTGGCTGTTGAACCAGAATATCGTCGCGGTCCTGTCGCGTAATGGTGCGAAGGCTGGATCGCAACGTATTCCAAGCAAACAATGTACGCAGAGGTTCAAGATCATCCGGCGCATTCGAAACGCCGTCTTCACTCATTAAAAGTCGCTCTTCAGAAAATCCAGATCTGGTCACCCAGTCCCGATCAAACATCCAAAAATCCAGAGCAAGCAATGTATGGCGAACGGAGCCAAGTTCAACGGCGTGCTCAAAATAACGCATCGCCTCATAAAGGTATCCACCGTACAAGCTCAGATTATAAACAGGTGACGCATCCTTGGGCCATGCTGCGTGGTTTGTAGGCACGCCAAGTAAGGCGCGGGACGAGCCAACAATCAGACCTGTCGGTGGAGACTGACGCACCTGAAATGCTTTAACCATGCGAACATGCTTATCAACATCCGCCTTGATTTCGTTAAAGCCTGTGATTTCTGGTCCAGGAAAAAGCCCATAGGGATCGACAACAAAATTGAAGGCACCTAGCAATGCATAGATGCCAAATGCGACGCCAAGAAAAGCTGATAAATATCGACGGGATTGACGTTTCATCATTGCCTAGAACCGAAAATACAAAAATTCGCTGACCTGCGTCAGCATCAAGAAAGCAATCAGGGCAAGCACTCCGGCACCTATTGCCCAAGGCATCGTGGGTCGCCAGCGATACCATCTTGACGCAGGCGTACCCGGAATGTTCAGCGCCGGCGCATAAGCACGCATCAATTGGTAAATATTTGGCAATATCACAGCGACGACCATGCCGACGGCGATCCATCGCCAAGCCCGACCAGCGATTGGCTGTTCATCAAGCATCGCCATTTCAGTGAGCCCCAGCAACGGCCAGATATCGTTCACCCCACTCAACCCGGTCAAAACTACCAGTGCCCCATCAAACGTATCCGCACGGAAAAACACCCATGCAATCGACACTGCAATGAACGTAATGGACCAACCAACGCATCTCATCCCGATGCTGGTCCCGGTCCAGCCGCGCCCAGCACAAAAACGCCGCCACCCATGATTGATCACAAGATAAAATCCGTGCAAGCTACCCCAGACAATGAATGTCCAGCCTGCCCCATGCCAAAGGCCACCCAACAACATCGTCACCATCAAGTTCATATGGCGACGCGTAGGGCCTTTACGATTTCCACCAAGCGGTAGGTATAGGTAATCTCGAAGAAATCGGCTTAGCGTGATGTGCCAGCGACGCCAGAAATCGATGATGCTCGTGGCACGGTATGGTGAGAAGAAGTTAATGGGGAGCTTTACACCAAACAGCCGGGCCAAGCCCACCGCCATATCTGAGTACCCGGAAAAATCGAAGTAAATCTGCAAGGTGTAAGCGAGCGTGCCTGACCAGGCGCGAGCAAAGCTCAACACGCCGCCAGCCTCCGCATCAGCAAAAACCGGGCTCGCATACAATGCCAAATGGTCAGCAAGAACGACCTTTTTAAACAAACCCGCAGCGATAAGCGTCAATCCGATGATGACATTTATACTTTTGAGTTTTTGCCCAAAAGCTCGCTCGTATTGCTGCATCACTTCGCTGTGGTGGACGATCGGTCCGGCGATAAGCTGAGGAAAGAACGTCACGAACAAAGCATACTTGAAGAAATCTGTCTCGCCTGCCTGACCTCGATGACAGTCGACCAAGTAAGCAATTTGCTGGAACGTGAAAAATGAAATCGCCAGGGGCAGAGCGACATCAATAAAGCCAATAATTGATCCGGAAACCGCATCAAAAATACCCACAAAAAAGCCTAGGTATTTAAACCAGATGATAAGGCCAAGGTTAAATGTCAGGCCCACAAATAAAATCTGAGGACTAGGCGTACCCGATCTCGTGGCACGGCTGAGTGCACCACCAATCACAAAGTTTGCAACGACCGAACTCAAAAGTAAAAGCAGATAGACCAGGTTCCACCAACCATAAAAGATCAGGGACATTGCAAGCAGCCACAGCAATGCCACACGCCCGTGTCCGCGCGAGGTCAGGACCGCAAAGCCAGCAAGACACAACGGTAAAAACGCGAATAAAAAAATGTACGAGTTAAAAAGCATCCGCTCTTCGTCTTTAACTTGGCGCGTTAAAATAATTTAAAAGAAAGAAAAGTGCGCCAGATAAAAGCGCGGATGCGGGCACCGTAATGATCCATGCAGCAGCGATAGAGAATGCATGTTGGCGTCGGACCAGTTTTCTTTTGCGCTGTTTTTTCCACTTCTTGAAAAGCTTACCTTCATCGACTTCAGAAAAGCCTTCCGCGCTCATGGGCACTGGAGTCTTTGTCGAACTTGAGGTGCGGTTGGTAATCGCTTCGCGTATAAATCCAACACCAAAGACGGCGCCAATGGCAATATGCGTCGAGCTTACCGGCAAGCCCATGCCAGATGCGATGATCACGGTAATCGCTGCCGACAAGGCAACACAAAACGCCCGAACCTGATTGAGCTTGGTAATTTTCTCACCAACAAGTTTGATAATCTTCGGGCCAAACAAGGCCAATCCAACCGAAATGCCAACGGCGCCAATAATTAAAACCCAAATAGGCAGGGACGCCTTGGTTGCAATTTCACCCGATCCCAAGGCATTTACGATTGCAGCCAATGGACCCACTGCGTTCGCAACATCATTCGATCCATGCGCAAACGACAACATCGCAGCCGAACAAATCAGCGGCACCGTAAACAATGTCGCGACAGACTTTCTTTTGTTTTCCATATGCTGTGATGCACGTGCGACACGTCTCCGTGTCCAAACGTAAGAGACAAAGAATATGCCACCAGCAATCAGCACGACCATCGCTGTATCGGGCTTCCAGATACGTTTTAGCCCTTTGAGCATCACGTATGCTGAGAAAGTCCCGGCCAGGATGGCAACCAACACGGGCACCCACCGACGCGCAGCAGCAAGCTTATCGTCTTTGAATAAAATCGCGAATTTTATAAACGTCAGGAACAACGCTGCAATAACGCCACCTAATAACGGCGAGATAACCCAGCTTGCGGCAATCGCGCTCATTACCGGCCAATTGACGGCACTAAATCCAGCAGCTGCAATTCCGGCTCCCATCACACCGCCAACAATAGAGTGTGTCGTTGAAACGGGTGCACCAATGTATGTCGCCAGGTTTACCCAAAGCGCAGCTGCCAAAAGTGCCGACATCATCGCCCACACAAAAACATCAACGTCTGTGATCGAGTCCGTTGATATGATCCCCTTTGAGATCGTCGAGACGACTTCTCCACCTGCAAGCAATGCCCCCGCCGCTTCAAAGATAGCAGCAATAACCAGCGCCCCCATTAACGTCAGTGCTTTTGATCCCACAGCAGGACCAACATTGTTCGCAACATCATTGGCGCCAATATTCATCGCCATGTAGCCACCAATGACTGCGGCTGCGACAAGTATGGCACTGGCCTCGCCACCGGAATAAATGTAGGTGATAATCCAGACACCAATCAGGAAGATGAGCCCAAAACCAAGGTTGTAAATATTACTACCGACTTCTTGCGTGGCTTTTTCAAGTTGAACGATGCGCTTAAGATCTTTATCGACAGCCCGGGATTTAAATCCGCTGGCACTGTACTGGTCTTTGTTGCTGAATAACGCCATTCAATTAGGCCTAGTCAGTTGATCTGGATTGCTTAGCGCGCATGTTTTGCAGCGCTCGAGCTTAACAAAACTGTCATATTGTTAACGAAATAAAAAGACGGATACATGATAGATGGTGTTAGAATAACGATTCGTGCACCGAACATAGTGTTTTGACGGCGAAATCAACCGGAGACCGACGCAATGCCCTCTATGAAAGTTTTGCAATCCGCCGCATTAGCTTATCGATTCGAAGACAACACACCAAAAGTGCTGATGATTACATCGCGCAACAGTGGGCGTTGGATTTTGCCAAAAGGGCACATTGAGAAAGGTCAAACACCGCGCGATGCAGTGACGGTCGAAGCTTATGAAGAGGCAGGCCTAAAAGGCCAGGTCGCCGAAACAAAAATCGGTTCCTATTTTTATAAGAAAGCTGACCGTAAAGACGTTAAAGGTTTTAAAGTTGCCGTATACCCCATGGAAGTTTCAGATATCGCTGATGACTGGCCAGAAAAAACGCAGCGCAGGCGCGTATGGATGGATTTCAACACAGCAGCCAATTCCGTCGACGAGCCTGACTTGAAAGTGTTGCTAAGTGATTTCGGCACCATGCTGAACGAGATATCAGCTGTACGTTCTAATTAAGAATTAGTCCTTCGAAAGATCGGCGAGTATCGGGCAATCCGGGCGATCATCGCCGCGGCATGAATGCACCAGATGCGATAACGTGGCACGAAGTTGCTGCAATTCTTCCAAGCGTTTATCGACCTCAATCAAATGTTTCTCTGCGAGCGATTTCACATCCCCGCTTGCACGACCTTTATCTTCATAAAGCGAGAGTAACTGTCGACAGTTATCAATCGAGAACCCGAGTTGCCGTGCGCGCTTAAGGAACGCAAGTTTCTGGACCGTCTGATCATTGTAATCACGGTATCCATTTGCCCGCCGATCCGGCACTACCAGACCAATGTCATCATAATACCGAATTGTCTTTGCCGGTAATCCACTACGCGCCGCTGCATCACGAACGTTCATGAGGTGCCTCCTATCTGGCGTGGTGCCCATCCCCGCAAAAGTAACGAGCTTGAAACCACACATATCGAACTGAGCGCCATGGCACCGCCTGCGATGGCAGGACTTAGATAACCAGCGGCAGCAAGCGGCAATCCAATTGCATTGAATGCGAACGCCCAAAACAAGTTCCACTTGATTCGGTTCCAGGTCGCGCGTGCGATATCAAAAGCGGCAGCTACCAATCTTGGATCTGGGCGCATCAGCGTAATCGCCGCACTCTCCATCGCAGCGTCGCCGCCAGACCCCATGGCAATGCCAACATCTGCCTGTGCCAGGGCCGGTGCATCATTGATACCGTCTCCAACCATTGCAACGAGGTGTCCGCCATCTTGAATCCCCTTCAACACGGCAACCTTCTGATCAGGTTTGAGTGCCCCACGCACATCATCGATCCCAAGCGTTTTCGAGATCGCCTCAGCAACAGGTACCGCATCCCCGCTCAACATAAGCGTTCGAATACCCTGTTGCCCGAGAGCACGGACGGCGTCGAATGTCTCGTCACGAACTTCATCTCTAATGCCAAGGACGCCACAAACATTATCCGCAACAGCAACCATCACAGCCGTCTTACCTTCAGCTTCCATCTCGTCCAAAAGCAGGACAGCTTTGCTGAAGTCTATGCCTGCCTCCTGCATCATTTGGCGGTTACCAATAAACACACGCTGACCATCGACTGTTCCCTCAACACCAAGACCGACATGCGCCGTCACCGCTTGGGCTGCTCCATAACGAAGCTGCCTCTCAGATGCCGCATTCAATACGGCACGCGCCAAGGGATGCTCGGATGCGCTTTGCACAGACGATGCGGTACTAATGAGTTCGTCTTCAGTACCATTAAATGCTATCGCGTCGGTAAGAACAGGCTCTCCGCGCGTCAACGTGCCAGTTTTATCAAATGCGACCGTCTTAACACCATACGCGCGCTCAAGAACACCAACGTCTTTAATCAATATTCCCGCCCGAGCAGCAGCGCCAGTGCCCGCAACAATCGCCGTCGGCGTAGCCAATCCAAGCGCACACGGGCACGCAATGACTAGAACAGAAACAGCATTGATGATGGCGACTTCTATGCTCGCACCTGCAAGCAACCAACCTCCGAAGGCCACCAGTGCAATGATGATAACAATCGGCACAAAGACGGCGCTGACTTTATCGACAAGTCTTTGTATCGGCGCTTTCCCGCTTTGGGCGTTTTCAACCAGCCGAACAATCTTTGCCAACGTCGTGTCTTCGCCAACACGCGACACTTTGATATGAAACTCACCTGTCCCGTTTACAGCGCCACCAACAACATCATCACCGCTGAATTTCGCAACGGGCATGCTCTCACCCGTGATTAGTTGTTCATCGATGTCTGAGCGACCTTCGATGATCGCGCCATCAACGGGGATCCTCTCACCTGGACGAACAATCACAATGTCGCCGGGCATGACCTCTTCAATCGCGACCTCGGTGATGAGATCGTTTCGGCGCACACGCGCACGCTCAGGACGCAGCGCCATCAACATGCGGATCGCTTGAGTGGTGCCCCGCTTGGCGCGTGTTTCGATTAGCTTTCCAGCCACGATCAAGGTTATGATGATCGCCGATGCTTCAAAATATAAAGGAGCAGTCGTCTCCAAGCCGTCTCGGAAAATGACCCGGGTGCTGAGGGCAAAAGCCGCCGATGTACCCAGCGCCACCAACACATCCATGTTGGCGCTTTTGGCCTTTAGTGCCTTCCACGCGCCTATATAAAATCGGGCACCAATCCAGAATTGAACAGGTCCACACAATAAGACCTGCACCCACGCCGGCACGTGATAGGCGATACCCAGCGGTGGGAGCACCATCATCAGGAGCAACGGCGTTGTCAGAGCTGCAGCAATGGTAAGCATACGTGTTTCAGACTTGAGCTGATGTGCATCAGCTTCTGATTTCAATCGCTCTTGTTCGCGCCGGACCTCGGCCTGTGTTGCACGCGGCGTTGCCTGATAGCCCGCAGCATTGGTCGCTTGTACCAACCCGTCCACAGAAAGCGATGTGCCAAGCCACGTGACACGAGCTTGCTCAAGCGCCAGATTGACGGATGCAGAAATAACCCCCGGCACATTGGCCAAAGCTTTCTCAACCGCGTTCGCGCATCCAGCACAAGTCATGCCGGCAATATCCAAGTCAATAGCCGTCGTTTCAGGAACGAAGCCTGCTTCCTCAGTCGCCATCGCGATGACACTTGCGCGGTCCACCGCAACATTTACATGCGCCCGTTCGGTGGCAAAATCGACACGTGCATCCGCAACGCCCTCAATACCTTTGAGCACCTTTTCAGCGCGTGATGCACATCCGGCGCAGCTCATCCCCGTAATGCCAAAGTTCAGGGATGTGTCTTGTGGGTGCTTGTCAATCATCGCCACAGGCGACCTCCTTTTAAATTAAGTTTATCATATAAAACTTCCAGTAACTGGCAGGTCAAGGCATCATAAAAAAAACTAGAAAACACCCCTCATAATCCCAATATTTATTGAGCAGGCCTTTTCAAATTCCATGTTTGGATGCAAACTTGGATGTATTGCCCGACCCGATCGCGGTCATTTATCGGCACTTAGGACTTTAAAACATGCCCGACGAAAGCAAAGCTAACGACCGCGTTACCCCTGATGAAAAGGGCGACGAAGCTACACCTTCGAAAAAACCCGGACGGGCATACCGTATCCGGCCCGCGTTCCTTATCGTGATTATTGGCATCGCTGTTGCTATCTATTTCCTCAGCCTTGAAGTTCATGAGCGTGTTGCTTTCGTCACCGAAGAAGACGCACGCATTCAGGCTGATCTGATTACCGTTTCATCGCGTGTTGCTGGATGGGTAACCAAAATGCCCGCTGTTGAAGGTGCGAAAATCAGTGATGGCACTGTGCTGCTTCAAGTCGATAACCGGGAATCACGAATTCTAGTAACTGAGCTTGAAGCGCAGGCCGCTGGCTTGAATGCTGAACGGTCCAGGCTTGCTGCGGAGCGCGTTTTGGTCGCGAGCCAGATCGAAAGCAAGTTACAATCAGAACAGTCACTCGTTGCCGCTGCGGAGGTTGTTGTTTCATCGCTTCGCCCTCAGCGAGAGCTGGCCGAACGAGAACTAAACCGCGCGAAAAAACTATTCGATGACAAAGTCACATCGCGCCGGCAGTTGGATCAGGCAGAGTCCCAGCACCAACAAATTGATCGAGAATACCGCATTGCATACGCAGACCTTCAAGCCGCAAAATCTAGAATTGCTGAGGCAGAGGCCGACCGAGCACGTCTTGATGTTCTTGCTGCTGACGTGGTCGTCCTTGAGCAACGCGAATCTGAAACACGGGCCCGCATTGAACGCCAACGCTTGGACGTCGCAGACCGTGAAATCAAAAGCACGATCAACGGTGTGGTTGATAAAACCTTCGTTGATGTCGGTGAATACGTAACACCTGGCCAACGTTTGCTGCTGGCTCACAACCCTGCAGGTGTGTGGGTTGAAGCCAATGTGAAGGAAACCGTGGTTCGCAAATTGATTGTCGGACAGACCGTAAACATCCATGTGGATGCCTACCCTGACGAAGCATTTCTGGGCAAAGTCCAAAACATCGGTTCTGCCGCAACAAGTCAGTTTGCCCTTTTACCGACGCCAAACCCTAGCGGCAATTTCACCAAGATCACGCAGCGCCTGCCGGTCCGCATCGCCATTGATAATCCAGACGCACGTCTGCGCCCGGGCATGATGGTCGAAGTGAAGATCGCGATAGAAGAGTAACCCGGGCCTTGGCCGACACCTACGAAGATCCAGCCATTCAGGCGAAATTTGACCAATACGGAACGAATTATCGATGGTTAGTCACCGTCGCTGGCCTGACCGGCGCGGTCTCTATGATTTTGTCCGCAACCATCGTTAACGTTGCCGTTCCTAGTATTATGGGTGCGTATGGCATCGGCCAGGATGTCGCGCAATGGGCGGCGACAGCGTTCCTGGCAACCATGGTTGCAAGTCAGTTGCTTAACTCGTGGGTTGTTCGCGCCGTCGGTCAACGCACGGCCTATACGATGACATTAATCATCTTTTTTGCAGGGGCATTTGTCTGCACCTTCAGCCCCAACATCGACGTCTTGATTATTGGCCGCATGATGCAGGGATTTTCTGCAGGTATCATCCAGCCGCTGGTCTTGGCAACGATGGTCGCTGTGTTCCCAAAGAACAAACGCGGGTTCGCTGTTGGTGTGTATGGTCTCGGCGTCACGATGGCACCCAGCTTTGGCCCTTTGGTCGGGGGCATTACCATTGATCTATTAAGCTGGCGATATGCCTTCTTGATGCCTTTGCCCTTGGTGGTTTTTGCTTTTGTTGGCGGCCTTATGTTCATGCCATCGAAAAAGTTTGAACGTCGCTTGCCACCGTTTGACTGGTGGGGTTTCGGGCTTATCTGTGTATCTTTGGTGCTTATCATGCGCGCGATTGGTAATGGTCATCGCTGGGGCTGGGGTTCTGATCTAACCTTGTTAACGGCTATTGCCGGGATAATTGCGTTCTTGCTGTTCATCTATTCTCAGCTTAAATCAAAATCACCTTTGCTGGACCCCACCTTATTCCTAGATCCAAAATTCGCAGCGGCCATGGCCATTGGATTTGCCTTTGGTGCCGGGAACTTTGCAACGAATTACGCAATTCCCGTTTTCGTTCAGACCGTACAATATTTCTCCCCGACACAGTCGGGTATGATCCTCGTTCCAGCAGGTTTATTTTTATTCATGCTGATCCCGCTATCCGGGCGGCTCGCAGATTCAGTGCCACCGCATATCCCGATCACCACCGGATGTATTATTTTTGCGACGGCCACGTACCTCATATCTTTTTCAGATGTAAATACGACGTTCTGGACAATCGCAGGCCTGACGATCATGAGCCGTGCAGCACTCGGTCTTGTCATGCCCAATCTGGGCGGTGCCGCAATGCGTTCAATTTCTGCAGAGAAACTCAATGCCGCCGCGGGGGCTTATAACTTTATCCGCCAATCCGGCGGTGCATTTGGTGTTAACATTACGGCGTCGCTTATTGAATATCGAACCGCGAACCACGCCGATTGGCTTACCACAACACAAACGTCTTCGAATGATCTGACCCGAGATTTTCTCGATCAGGTGCGCGATTTACTGCAAGCGGGCGGGCTAAACGATATTGCCCAAGAATGGGGTGCTGTCGATTATCTGGGACAAACGATTTACGCGCAGGCCCGCACATTCGGATTCCAGGATACCTTTGTGATTATCTCTGTCGCCTTCATCATTGCCATTATTCCTGCAATGATCCTGGCCCGCTCATCACGAAAACCGTGATAATTTCAGGTTTTAACCTTCGACCTGCTCAAATATCTGGCTGATCCGTTCATAGCCCTAATCGAACTTTCGAAAAGGGCACAGAATGGACATGCACAAACAAAATATAGCGCTGGATGAAGCTGAGAAATTCGCACGCCTGAGGCTTATTCGATCTGAGAATATTGGCCCCATCACCTTCTATCGCCTACTTGATCAATTTAGTTCCGCACGCGTCGCACTTGAGCATTTGCCAGACCTGGCGCGTAAAGGGGGTCGTAAAAAAGCGCTCAAGATTTCTTCTGTTAGCGACACAGAAACAGAAATTCTTGCCCTACAGGAAATTGGCGCACACATGGTTTTTTGGGGAACAGCTGAATATCCTCCATTGCTGGCACATATCGATGACGCGCCGCCAATCCTTTTCGTCCGCGGCCATCTGCATCTTATGGCCAAGAAAGCTGTTGCCGTTGTCGGGTCGCGTAATGCATCCATCAACGGACGGCGCTTTGCACAATCTATCGCACAGGCACTGGGGGAATCTGGTTATCTCGTCGTTTCCGGCATGGCACGCGGTATTGATACATCAGCCCACTTGGGTGCCCTGCCAAGCGGGACCGTTGCGGCATTAGGCGGCGGCGTGGATATGGTCTATCCCAGAGAAAACACGGGGTTATATAACAACTTGATTGAGACCGGGGCCGTATGTTCTGAGGTCACCATCAGCACCACGCCACAGGCGCGACACTTCCCTCGGCGTAATCACATTATATCTGGCATGTCGCGTGCCATTGTTGTGCTAGAAGCTGGTGCCAAGTCTGGATCACTCATCACCGCCAGAATGGCCCTCGAGCAAAACCGCGAAGTATTTGCGGTACCAGGTCCGCCTCAAGATCCGCGTGTGAAAGGATCCAACGCACTGTTTCGCGATGGCGCTTATTTGACCGAAACTGCCAATGACATCCTTCAAGTGCTTTCAGATGTGAGTCCAAACGCGTTTAGCGAAGGACGACGGCGCGCTGTCAGTACGCAACCCATGTTATCATTAGATGATAAGGAACTGGACCTCGCGCGAGATCGTATTCATCAAGCATTGGACTATGGGCCGACAGATGTTGACGATATCATCAGAGACACAGGGCAAAGCCCCGCCGCGGTTGCCGCCATCTTGCTGGAACTAGAAGTTGCAGGAAAACTGGAACGTCAAAACGGCAACAAGGTGGCCTTCATTTCATCTTCGTAACAACTTACACTAAAATGTGTCTGAAACCAAATTCAGGTGATTTATTTCTACGCAATAGGCGTGGAAACCGTACACATCGAGCAGAAAGGCCTCGGAATATTTTTTTAACCCCCATTAATCCATTGTTTTAATTGGGGAATATTAGGTTTCACATACCTTCTCAGGCAATCTTGTGAAATTTACCCTGTTGACGGCAGCTTATTTTATCGCCAATTCTCCCCTGCCCCGAGATGATGATCGTCTCTTGAGGGCACGAAACTTGAAAACAGATATTGGGTAGGCATGACAAGCGTCGTCGTCGTCGAATCGCCAGCAAAGGCAAAAACTATTAACAAGTATCTCGGAGACGACTATATAGTCCTCGCGAGTAACGGACATATTCGTGATCTTCCGTCGAAAAATGGCTCCGTAGACCCGGATGGCGATTTCACTATGAAATGGGAAATCGATAGCCGTCGCAAAAAGCATGTCGACGAAATAGCCAAAGCTGTCAAAAAAGCTGACGCCCTTTATCTCGCGACCGATCCGGACCGTGAAGGCGAAGCCATATCTTGGCACGTCAGAGAAGTCCTCGAAGACAAAAAGCTTCTGACGGGTAAAATTGTTAAACGCGTGGTCTTTAACGAGATCACCAAGGATGCCGTCCAGGAAGCCTTTAATAATCCGCGCGAACTCGATATCGAATTGGTCGATGCTTATATGGCCAGGCGCGCGCTCGACTATCTTGTTGGCTTCACGCTATCACCTGTGTTGTGGCGCAAACTTCCAGGTTCACGTTCCGCGGGACGCGTACAGTCTGTTGCCCTTCGCCTGATTTGCGAACGCGAACTTGATATTGAGATGTTCAAGCCCGAGGAATACTGGACGATCAATGCCACATTCCAAACTCCTCGCGGCGATAATTTCAAAGCTTCGCTCACGCGCTTGAATAGCGAAAAGGTGAGCAAGTTCACAATCAATTCTGAGGACCTCGCCAATCAAGCGGTTGCCGCAATTGAAGCTCGGGAATTCACCACAGGCGAGATTGAGCGCAAACAAACACGCCGTTACCCTGCACCACCTTTTACGACCTCGACGATGCAACAAGAAGCATCGCGAAAGCTCTACTTTGGTGCTCGCAAAACCATGCAAACGGCGCAGAACCTTTATGAGGGTGTGCGTATCGGCGGCGAGACTGTTGGTCTGATCACCTACATGCGAACAGATGGCGTGCAGATGGCGCGCGAAGCGATCTCTGCTGCCCGCAATGTTATTCAAGAAACCCACGGGTCCAAGTATTTGCCTTCGACGCCCAGGGAATACAAATCCAAAGCCAAGAACGCGCAAGAAGCACACGAGGCAATACGTCCAACGGACGTCCGCCGCACGCCAAATTCTGTTGAACAGTATCTGAACGCGGATCAACTTAAGCTCTACACGTTGATCTGGAAGCGTACGCTGGCAAGCCAAATGGAAGCTGCCGTTCTGGATCAAGTCGGTGTCGACATGTTCTCTGCTGACCGTGCCGTGGCATTCCGTGCGACGGGCTCGGTCATCGCGTTTGATGGCTTCATGAAGCTTTACCGCGAAGGCGAAGACGATAAAAAAGATGATGATGGCGGTGGGCGAATCCTCCCCGTGTTGAACCAAGGTGAAGACCTTGGTCGCGAAGAGACATTACCCGAGCAGCATTTCACACAGCCACCACCTCGCTTTAGTGAAGCCTCCTTGGTTAAAAAGCTTGAAGAACTTGGTATCGGCCGCCCATCGACGTATGCATCGATTATCTCGGTGCTGCAGGACCGAAACTATGTTCGCATCGACAAGCGCCGGTTTATTCCAGAAGACCGCGGCCGGTTGGTAACAACGTTTCTCTCAAGTTTCTTTGAGCGCTACGTTGAATACGATTTCACAGCTGATCTCGAAGAAAAACTCGACCATGTATCCGGCGGGCAACTTGCCTGGAAACAGGTGCTCGTAGATTTCTGGGTCGATTTCAAAGCCAAGGTCGATGATACAAAAGACTTATCCGTTCGTAATGTTCTGGATGTCTTGAACGAAGAACTGCGTCCTCACTTCTTTCCAGAGCGTGCAGATGGCTCTGATGCCAGAAGCTGCCCCAAGTGTAAGACCGGCGAATTGTCGATCAAGCTCGGCCGCCATGGCGCGTTCCTCGGATGCTCCAGTTATCCAGAATGCAACTTTACGACACCCCTCGGTTCCGACCCTGCTTTGAACGAGCTTGGCGAAGGTCCCAAAGAGTTGGGTAAAGATCCAGAGACCGGCAAGCTGATCACCATGCGCCAGGGGCCTTATGGGCCTTATATCCAACTCGGCGAAGAAGAGCTGGATGGCAAAAAGAAGATCAAGCTGAAGCGTGCGTCCTTACCACAAGGTGTTGATCCCGCAGAAATGGATCTCGAGAAAGCGCTTGGGCTGATGTCCTTGCCACGCCTGGTCGGTATCGATCCCATGTCTGGATTTGAAATCCGCGCGAATATCGGTCGTTTTGGTCCGTTCATTATTTGTGGCGGCACCTATGTCTCATTGAAAAAAGATGAAGATGATGTGCTGAGCATCGGCCTTAATAGGGCTGTGACTTTGCTGGGCGACAAGCCGCGTAAAGATCCACCTAAAGAATTGGGCAAGCATCCAAAAAACAAAAAACCGATCATGGTCAAAGATGGTCGTTGGGGTCCTTACGTGCAGAACAGCCGCACCATGGCGCGCTTGCCAAAAGAAATGGTCAAAGACGACGTGACTATTGAAATGGCCATTGAGTGGATTGATGCCAAGAGCAATGGCGGCAAAGGTCCGAAAGCAAAGCCAGCGGCGAAGGCTAAGCCAAAAAAGAAAGCCACCGCCAAGAAGAAACCTGCTGCGAAGAAAAAAGCGCCTGCAAAAAAGAAAGCGCCTGACGCTGCTGACGATTAGAAAGCGTGCTAGATCCAGCACGCCCTTGTCGCCAACGGCATCGCAGCTTACGTTCTCTGCATGAACGACGCTCCATTCCCAACTAAAGAACAAATTGCCGAATTTGTGCGCGGTGGCACCAGCCATATTGGTAAACGCGAGATCGCGCGCGCCTTCAAGCTCAACGTCGAGCAAAAGCGTACGTTGAAAACCGTACTCAAAGAAATGAAAGAGGACGGTACGCTGACCAGTGATCGCAGCAAAAAATTCACCGACCCCGCCGCCATTCCAAATGTCACTGTGATTGAAATCAGTGGTGTCGATGCCGATGGTGAGGTTCTTGCGCGTCCGGTTAAGTGGGAAAGTGAAGCCCCGCCTCCGACGATCTACGTTATCGCCGACAAAAAAGATAAGGCGACGTCCGCTCCGGCAGTTGGCGAACGCGCCCTCGCCCGCATACGGCAAATAGACGACGGCTTCGAAGCCCGTATTGTCCGGCGTATTCCCCCTGCACCGACAGACATTCTTGGTGTGGTAATCGAATCCGAAGGCCAAGCCCGTATTCGCCCAGTCGATAAGCGCGACCGCTATGAGTACGTGATTGAGCCCGATGCAGAAAAAGGTGCCAAGGTCGGTGATCTTGTGCGTGCCCAGGGTACCGGTGGAACACGCCTCGGCCTCAAGCGTGCTAAAATCGTCGAACGTATTTCCGAAGCCACAGGCGCAAGCGCGATCAGTTTGATCTCAGTGCATCAACACGGCATCCCCGTGGCATTCCCATCCGAAGCGCTAAAGCAAGCTGAAGATGCCAAGGCCGCCCCATTAGGCGAGCGAGATGATTTGCGGTCTGTGCCGCTCGTCACTATCGATGGAGCGGATGCGCGAGATTTCGATGATGCGGTCTTTGCTGAACCTGATGACGACCCAAAGAACGAAGGCGGGTATAAGCTTATCGTCGCGATTGCAGATGTCGCTTGGTATGTCCGCCCTGGGGACGCGCTAGACCGTACAGCGTTCGAACGTGGGAACTCGGTGTATTTTCCTGACCGCGTGGTGCCCATGCTCCCGGAACAGCTCTCAAATGGCTGGTGTTCCCTGAGGCCCAACGAAGACCGTCCCTGCTTGATAGCGTATTTGCGCATAGACAAGGATGGCAAGCTTCTATCAAAGCGCTTTAAACGCGCCCTGATGCGCTCACACGCCCGCCTGACCTATGAGCAGGTACAAATTGCACAAGATGGTACACCCGACGATATGACGGCGCCTCTGATGGCAGATGTCATCACACCGCTCTATAGCGCGTTTGCAATACTCGACAAGGCGCGGTCAATACGCGGTGCGCTTGAGCTGGATGTTGCTGAACGACAGATCATTCTGGATGACCAAGGCGAGATCAAAGGGATTGAGCCCCGCACGCGACTGGACAGCCACAAGCTTATTGAAGAATTCATGGTTCTGGCCAATGTCGCCGCCGCAGAGTTTCTGGAAGAAAAGAAACGGCTCTGCATGTACCGAATTCACGACGAGCCTTCGATGTCGAAAATTGAAGCGTTGGTCGAGGTTCTCGATAGCGTCAACATTCGCTTTGATAAGGGCCAGACCGTCACCCCGCATCGCTTCAATCATATTCTGAGTAAAGCAAGCGGATCGCCACATGCGCAGATGGTCAACGATATTGTCCTGCGCTCACAAGCGCAGGCGAAGTATGATCCTGATAACATTGGCCATTTTGGGCTTTCACTGAAGCGGTATTGCCATTTCACATCACCGATACGTCGCTATTCTGACCTTTTGGTGCACCGCGCCCTGATCCTGGGGATGAGTCCAAGCGCGGGCTCATTGCCACAAGATCCAGGCGATTTCAATGAAATCGGTGAACATCTTTGTATCACTGAACGACGCGCCCAGGCCGCTGAACGTGGTGCGATGGATCGCTACAGTGCGCATTATTTGAAGGACCGTGTCGGTGTAACATTCGGGGCCCGCATTTCAGGTGCAACACGATTTGGCCTGTTCATCACCGTCAACGATATCGGTGCCGATGGCCTGATTCCGATCAAGTCACTCGCCAATGATTACTATATCCATGACGAAGATAAGCACATGCTGACCGGGCGCAGAACCGGCAACACTTACCGCATGGGTGATCGAATTGAAGTTGTTCTTCGCGGTGTCACACCTATCACAGGCGGGATGATCTTCGAGCTTGTTGGGAGCTCCCGCTCGTCGGGTAAAGCGCAACCAGAACCTGAAAAGCGCAATGATCGTGCTCAAATCTCAAGGAAGCCTAAAAAGACCAAAGGCAAAAGCCGTGCTGCGCGGCGTTTGCAGCGTGCTGCCGCGGGGGCCGATCCCAAAAAACCTAAAAAGAACAAAACCAACAAGAATAAAGGCCGCCCAAAACGATAAATAATTAATGCTGGGTGTGATAGAGACCGTGTACAGGTGCTCTTGAATGGTTTTAAATATACAAATGTTCTGGGAAAACACTCATCTTCGTCTCACGCTCAGTGGCGCGCTTATGCTGCTGCTGTCTGCGTGCGCGCAATTTAAAGCCCACGAAGATCAAGCTCAGACCAATTTCGCCGAACCTGCAGCTGCTGAAGTTATCGCCATCGGTTTTGATAATATTGCCGACAAATATATCGAATCGGTATCCTTGCGGCGCATCGGTGTTGAAGGACTTCGAGGCCTTGGCGCCATTGATGAAGGTATTAGCCTCTCTGAAGAAGTGGGCGAAATGGTTCTCTACAAGTTCGATGACGAGATCGGACGCCTGCGCATTCCCCCTGAAAATGATGTGCGCGCGTGGTCGGCAGCGATTGTTGCCCTGACCGAAAAGGCCCGTGCGTCCTCATCCATTGTCAGGAGCGCCTCATCTGAAAAGATTTATGAGGCCATTTTTGATGGCGCGCTCTCCGATCTGGATATTTTCTCGCGCTACGCCGGGACGGACGAAGCAAACCGAAACCGCGCCCGTCGTGATGGCTTTGGCGGTATAGGCATAAGGTTTCGTATCGAAGCCGGTGTTGCTGTTGTTACCCGTGTCCTTGAAGCGACACCAGCCTTTGAAAGCGGATTACGCGCTGGTGATGGTATTATTCAGGTTGAGGGGCATAAAACCGATGGCCTGAATAGCGCTGCAATCACGCGCCTCATCCGAGGCCCGGTACACACGCAGGTAAGCCTTACCTTGAGCCGTACTGACGCTTTACAACCCTTCACCATATCGGTCGCACGTGCACATATTGTCCCAGAGACAGTAACCGTTCACATTGAAGATGGCATCGCAATCATCAAGATATCCAGTTTCAATCAAGAGACCGGCAATTCCCTTGAACGGGTTTTGATGAACCTCACAGCACCGGATGCAACGCCACTGGTAGGGCTGATCGTAGACCTCCGAGGCAATCCAGGTGGGTTACTGCGCCAATCCATCCAGGTTGCAGACCTGTTGCTCACACAGGGTGATATTCTACGCACCTCAGGGCGCCATCCAGATAGCTTACACCATTATAAGGCAGGTGGGCGTGATCTTGCGGCTGGCAAGCCTCTCGTCCTCATGGTTGATGGAAAATCAGCCTCTGCAGCTGAGATTGTCGCTGCCGCTCTACAAGACCGTGACCGCGCTGTCATCATTGGGACCGCGTCATATGGCAAAGGCAGCGTCCAGACAGTGATTAGACTCCCAAATGATGGCGAGATCACGCTGACATGGTCCAAGTTTGTCGCACCGTCAGGATATTATATCCACGGTCTGGGCGTTATTCCGACGGTTTGTACAAGTGGATATAAAGATACTGGCGCCGCTGCCGAGATTATTGAGAGTGCACTTGAGGGCAAACGGGCGAGCGAAACGGTTTTGTGGCGTCGGCGTGCCATGCTATCAAACGATGATCGTCAGGCATTACGGGACGGATGCCCATCTCAAGCGCGCAAAGGCCCTCTGGATTTAGAAGTCGCCAAGCGATTGATTTTAAACGATCAAATTCATGCACGCGCGCTTCGAATGACAACAGCCACGGCGCAAGCCATCAATTAATCCACGTTTACATGAATCTTGCCCTAAATTCCTTGACTTGATGGGTGCCGAGGTTATCTTGCCGCCTCTTTAGAAGCGGCGTTTAAAAACTTAATTGGGATACCTAGATTATGGCGAAGCCGACCACTATTCAAATTCGTCTTGTGAGCACGGCGGATACTGGTTTTTTCTACATCACGAAGAAAAATCCAAGAAATTCGACCGAGAAGATGCAAATGCGCAAATACGATCCTGTCGTGCGCAAGCATGTGATGTTCAAGGAAGCAAAGATTAAGTAATTCTCGCGTGTTTACGCCAGAAATGTCGCGCGCCGCTGAATTAGCGGCGCGTTTTTCGTGTTGAAAATTCTAGTAGAATTATTAGTATGCGAATCTCTTAACTGTCTCAAGGAAATGCGGGACTGAGATCGGCTTGGCGATATACCCTTCGCAGCCACCTTCACGGATTTTTTCCTCGTCACCCTTCATCGCAAATGCGGTGACGGCAATCACAGGAATACCCTTAAGGTCATCATCAGCCTTAAGCATCTTCGTCACTTCAAGACCAGAAATCTCAGGCAACTGAATATCCATAAGAATCAGATCAGGCGAATGCTCACGCGCTAACTTTAAAGCATCCCGGCCATCAACAGTTTGTAATGTTTCATATCCATGAGCTTGAAGTAAGTCGTTGAACAACTTCATGTTGAGATCGTTATCTTCAACGATCAATATTTTCTTCGCCATCAGTCTCTTTCTCACAATGCAACGCGTGTTTAGTTGCCAGACACATTAAAGGCTATACGCCCATTAATCATTAAAATGAGGATGAATTATTACATTCATCGAGTCAAACGAAGCTAAGATCAGCTTTAGACCTTTTTATTATATCCTACGGTCTTCTTGGGAACTTTAGAATGGCGCCAAACCAGCATTGAACTCTGATGCGAGAATGACAGACACAACCGTCAATGTTAACGCTAATCCAAATGCTTTCCACATCACCATTTTCTTTCCTCCGCATAATGCATGATCAAGTTCATGATGTATAGAAATTATGACAGAAATATGGTTAACAGAATATGAGCACGATCACGCAAAAAGGAAATTAATCGCCACGGACTTCTTCGACCATTTCGCGCAATTGCGCCTAATCCTTGATCAAAAGCAGGTTCTTTCGACGTTCGACGATGTTTTGGCGCGCCAAGTCACTTAATACACGAGCGACAGTCTCACGTGTTGTCGAAACCCGGCTGGCGGTATCTCCATGTACAGGTATCGGGGAGATTTCAGCTTGGTTATCTCCCACCATGCTGCTTCGTGCTTAGCGAAGCAGGTCTGCTTGGACGCAGTTATTCGCGGCGAGTGTGCTCAGATCCATAATACGATCTGTAGAATTGCGAACAATCGCCGCCAGAGCGCGGAGCACACGAAAAGAAATAATCGCGTTCTCCTGCAGCAAGGATGTAAATCGCTCTTGGGGTAATGCCGCAATTAATGAGCTATCCAGCGCCATGACACTTGCTGAGCGAGGTTGCCCATCAAGCGCTGAGAGTTCCCCGAAATGACTGCCAGGGCCTAAATCTTCGAGCGTGATTTCCTTACCAGATAGGGAATAGTTAACGACCCGAACATGACCATCGATGACAAAAAACACATCCGTTGATTCGCTTTGACGATCAATGATTTGTTCGTGATCAGAATAACGCCGCCACACACAGGCCTTTACCAGCGCCTGTGTCACATCCGGACTTAACCCTTCGAGCATGTGAATGCCGTCAAGTGACGACGCTTCATGGTCCGACATCTTCTTCCTCCAAGCACAAGAAAACGCCGGACTTTTGCCCGGTCACGGATGTATCTTAACCTTATTTGATCCAGAAAGCGAAGCTGTGAATTCAATATATCGTTTTCGGTGAATTAAGTTTCATCTATCATACCCTGATCTCAAAAGGCCTGTGAATGAATTTCAGGCGACTTAAGCCCCGCCCCCTGAATCGCAATAAATTACTTTTACTTGTGAAGTTGGGAACCATGCCAACTGAGAATGCATTGATAAAGTTTGAAATAATCTATATTTCCTGCACTTTAATGCTTGCTCGAAGATAAAGATTGCGACCGTAAACCGTCTTCTGATTCAAGGTCTGCCCATAAGCCGCTTTAGCAAGTTCAAGGAAGAATGATGGCAAAAACAACGTCCACGCAATTGATATCAAATAAAAGTAAGATTGCTGTCGTCATCCCCTGCTATCGCGAAACAGATCACATTCTCGATGTTTTGGCCGCTATGGGCCCTGAAATCACATCTATTTTTGTCGTCGATGACACATGTCCTGACGGCACGGGCGAGTTTGTCCAGTCCAACACCAAGGACAAGCGGATCAAAGTTATTCGCCACGAAAAAAACTTAGGCGTCGGTGGCGCCACGTTGACTGGGTATAAGGCTGCGCTTGAAACTGACGCTGAGATCATTGTTAAAGTAGACGGCGACGGCCAAATGGACCCCGCATTAATTAGGACTCTGGTTCATCCAATTCAGGCCCATGAAGCCGATTACACAAAAGGTAACCGTCTGCATCGGCGAGGTGCCACAAAAAGCATGCCGTTCATCCGCTTGCTGGGCAATATGGGCCTCACGTTGATGTCAAAGTTTTCAAGTGGATATTGGGACATTATGGACCCGACCAACGGCTTTACGGCTATCCACCGGGATGCACTAAAAGAGTTACCCCTCGACGATATTGCATATAATTTTTTCTTCGAAAGCGATCTACTTTATCACCTATTGGAAATTGATGCGGTCGTCCGTGATGTGCCTATGCGCGCAAAATATGGTGAAGAGACGAGCCATCTTATTGTCCATCATGTCTTTGGCCTGTTCCTATGCGGGCATATCAAGAACGGCTGGCGGCGCATCGTTGATACATACTTTGTACGTGATTTCGGCATCGCGTCGGTCAATCTCATTTTAGGCAGTTTGCTCGTGCTTATTGGTGCGGTTTATGGCGGATTTCGCTGGTGGCAGAGTATCTCTACAGGCATTCCGGCAACTGCGGGAACAGCCATTCTCTCAGCAATGCTTATTATTGTGGGGACACAGCTTTTGCTGGCATTTATCAATCACGATATAAGACGTGTCCCCACTCAACCAATCCATGAGATTGATGAGTAGAAGCGAAACGTTCGCTAGATTGTTGGCAAGATAAAATCGGGATGAATGCCTGAGGCTTCAATACACGATTTAATATCCAGTCCACGCATAACGCCCTGCCCTGTCACTAATGCCGTCGAGAACCCAGCAACCGTCGCACCCAAGATGTCAGTGTGGAGTGTGTCTCCCGCCATCACGACGCGTTTTTCTAAACCTTGATCACCCAGTCTTTCACGGACCAAATCAAAAGCGTTCGCATAAGGTTTGCCAAAGAACTGCGGCACAATGCCGGTACGATCCCATATATCATGGGCGAAATACCCAGGTTGCCTGGAAAAACTGTTCTCACGCGGTCCAACCAAATCTGGATTACCAATCAGAACCGGCCTCGGGTGAGCACGAAGAGCATTGATCAGCTCTTCATGGGAGTCTGTCGTCCATTCTGTGATTCTCAAGAAGATAAAACCATCGACGTCGGCAATATTTGCCCGATCAAGGAGGATGGTCTGGCACGGCAAATCTGCAAAACTTAATGGGTCAGATGCAATAATACCCCAGCTCATTTTTGGATCATAACCGGCTAATGCGACGATCAGAATATCCCGGCTTGTCACGATTTCCTCAAATGTGAAGTCAAAACCTAGAGCCGAAAAATGTTTCTTTATCTTTTGCCGCGACTGGCTAGCTGAATTCGTTAATAAGACGATCTGTTTTCCAGCCTGCCTTAGTTTCTCAATTCTTAGCGCAGCGCCTTCAATTGGCGTCTCTCCAACATTCAAGACACCAAAGGCATCAAAGACGAACACATCAAACTGATCTTCAATGTCGCTGAGATCGCCAATAGACACGGTCTCGCCGGAGCGTGTCACACGCGGAAGCCGGCCCAGGGTTTCCTGATACCTGTTGAAAGCCCAACTCGCCGTTATCTCTATATCCACTATGCATCCAACTCAATCATGCGACCATTTATGAAGCTTTAGTTTCATAGGCCTTTATGGCTACCCAAGCACGAACAAAAGCCTCTAGATTTCCAAGAGAATACACTGCATGATCATCTCGTACGTATCATAAAAATGCAATAAATCGGACATCATCGTTTTTGGGAGGTTTAAATGAAAAAGATTCTTGGCATTGCGCTAGGCGTAGCCCTACTCGCGTTCTCTGGAAATGTGAGCGCAGAAGAATGCCATCGTGGCACACTTGATAAAAAATATTGTGATCGCGACTACAACCAAACGGCTGACCTGCCGCTCGACGAGTCACAATGGTCAAATCCAGACACAATTATTTTCTCATACACACCCGTCGAAGATCCGGCTGTTTACGCAAAAGTATGGGATGGCTTTGTTAATCACATGGCAAAAGTTACCGGCAAGAAAGTCGTGTTCTTCCCAGTACAATCATATGCAGCTCAATATGAAGCCATGCGCTCAGGTCGTTTGCACATTGCGGGCGTAAATACAGGTGGTAACCCGGTTGCAGTATCGTGTGCCGGTCTTGTGCCTTTCGCCATGATGGCCGCAAAAGACGGGTCCTTTGGTTATGAGATGGAAATTATCGTGCCTACTGATAGCCCGATCAAATCGCCGTCTGACCTAAAGGGCAAAACGCTTGCGTTCACATCGCCAACATCAAACTCTGGTTTCAAAGCGCCATCCGCGATTTTGAAAAGCAGCTTTGGTCTGCTCGCTGACAAAGACTTCAAAACAGCGTTCTCGGGCAAGCACGATAACTCGATCCTCGGCGTTGCGAATAAAGACTATGAAGCTGCTGCTGTTGCGAACTCTGTCCTCAAGCGGATGATTGATCGCAAAGCCGTCGACGCATCGCAGATCCGTTCGATCTATAAGTCCCAGACATTCCCAACAACAGGATATGGCCATGCACACGACTTGCACCCTGCCGTTGTCGCGAAAATTAAGCAGGCATTCTTTACGTTCCCTTGGGAAGGTTCCGAGCTCAAGAAAGAGTTCAAAAAAGAAGGCAGCTTTATTTCGATCCATCACAAAAGTGACTGGGCCGTTATTCGCCAAATTGATGCCGCAAACGGCGTCACATACGATTGCAAGTGATCAGTCACCATTCGTTATATTAAACGAGAACCCCATCGGTCAGATGATCGGTGGGGGCTCTTTTATATAGCTGTGGATGATCTAGGGGCGACGCATGCTAAAACTAGATAAGCTTTATAAGCGTTATGATACGGGCGACGAAGCCCTAAAGGACGTCACATTAGAAATTCCAGATGGACAAGTGCTAGCACTGATTGGTCCGTCGGGTGCAGGTAAATCGACCCTCATCCGATGCGTGAACCGCCTTGTTGAGCCAACATCTGGCAGCGTTCATTTGAACGACACCGAATTAACGACATTGTCTCAGGGTAAACTCCGGTCGGCCCGTCGTCGCATGGGGATGATCTTTCAAGAATACGCATTGGTTGAACGCCTGACGGTCATGGAAAACGTCTTGTCCGGGCGACTTGGCTATGTGGGCTTTTGGTCGAGCTGGCTGCGCAAGTTCCCAAAGGCCGACGTCAAAGAAGCATTCAGATTGCTGGATCGTGTTGGCCTGATGCACATGCCAGATAAGCGCGCCGATGCGTTATCTGGGGGACAACGCCAGCGCGTTGGCATTGCCCGCGCCTTGATCCAGGATCCAGAACTCCTGCTCGTGGACGAACCCACCGCCAGCCTGGACCCCAAGACATCACGCCAGATCATGCGGTTGATCTCTGAGCTATGCAAAGAGCGCGGACTGGCTGCCATCATCAACATTCATGATGTGATGCTGGCGCAAATGTTTGCTGAGCGCATCGTCGGATTAAGATTTGGCGAGGTTGTCTATGATGGCCCCCCCGACGGCCTCACACCGGATGTCCTCACTGATATTTATGGCGAGGAAGATTGGGAAGCCACAATCACACCCGTCGAGGACGACGAAGACACGGATACTGAATTAACCGAAGCGAATGGTGCTTGATCTAAAATGACAAGCACCAGCCCCGTAAATTATCCGTCGACATGGAAGAAACCGCCCCTCATCGAAAGCGACCTCGTTCGTCGTGGCTTGTGGCTCGGCTTTGCCATCTATTTGGCCTTGGCGCTCGGTACGATTGATGTGAACTGGGGCCGTGTCGCTGAAGGCATCCCCCGCGGGCAGAAATTCCTCGCCGCCTTTTTCCCACCAGATATCACGAGCCGTTGGGATTCGATCCTTGATGGTATTCTGGAAAGTATCTGGATGACGGTGATTTCCACAGTTGTCGGCATTGCCTTGTCTGTGCCGTTCGGCCTGGGTGCTGCCCGTAATCTGGCACCTCGCCCCGTATATCTGTTCTGCCGCGCCGTGATTGGAATTTCACGTACGTTCCCAGAAGTGATCCTGGCTATTTTTGCTGTGAAGTTATTTGGCTTTGGCCCCTTCGCAGGCTTCATCGCTTTGTCGATCGGCACCATTGGTTTCTATGCCAAACTGCTTGCTGAAGACATCGAAGACATGGACCCGGTTCAGGCCGAAGCGATACGTTCGACCGGTGCAAGCTGGTTCCAATGGGTGAACTATGCTGTTCAGCCACAAGTCATGCCGCGCATGATTGGCTTGGCAGTGTATCGACTCGATATTAATTTCAGAGAATCCGCGGTTGTCGGGATCGTTGGCGGCGGCGGCATTGGTGCCACCTTGCTGACGGCGTTTGACCGATACGAGTTCGATTCTGCAGCCGCTATCCTGTTGATCATCATCTTTATTGTGATGATCTTGGAATACTCATCCGGCTATCTCAGGAAATGGGTGCAGTAATGGCCGTCATCGAAACATCGCAAGGACCAGAATGGAAGCGCCGGACAATGCGCCAACAATGGTATACATGGCTTGGTTGGCTTGTTGGCACGGCCATTGTCGCCTTTAGCTTCAAACTGATATCCGACAAGACGATTTGGTTCTTTGTAACAGATGCAGGCACACAGGCGATTGATATGGCATCGCGCATGGTGCCGCCCAAATGGTCCTATATGGACACGCTGTGGCTGCCAATTTGGGATACCATCAATATTGCAACAATCGGGACCTTGATGGCGTTGGTGATGGCTGTCCCCGTTGCTTTTCTCGCTGCCCGCAATACGACGCCACACCCAACCGTCCGGGCAGCTGCGCTGTTTATCATTGTCTCGTCCCGGTCAATTAATTCACTTATCTGGGCTTTAATGCTGGTCGCAATCATTGGTCCCGGTGTGATGGCAGGCATTATCGCCATCGCGCTTCGGTCCATCGGCTTTTGCGCCAAGTTATTATATGAATCCATCGAAGAGATTGATGCAAAACAGGTAGAAGCCGTCACAGCAACTGGTGCTGGGCGCGCGCAAACCCTTGCTTATGGTGTTGTTCCGCAGATATTGCCCGCCTTTGCAGGCATTTCCGTATTTAGATGGGATATCAATATCCGTGAATCAACTATATTGGGGCTGGTTGGTGCAGGTGGCATTGGCATCCAGCTTGATGCATCAATCTCAACCCTGTCCTGGACCCAGGTATCGCTTATCCTTTTGGTGATTTTGGGAACCGTTATCGTTAGTGAATGGGTCTCAGCGAAAGTACGCCACGCCATCATCTAATATATGCGCACTGAAAGTCATAAGTATGGTGTGAGTTGACACCAACATGGTAAGGTGATTCCTTACTTGGTATTATTATACAGAACCCTGAGGATCATTTTATGCATTCGAGCATACTCACAGCGAGTGCCTTTGTCATAAGCGCTTTTATCGGCACGTCAGTGGCCTATGCCAGCGGCATTACACTTAATGTAGTGTCGTATTTTGACTTGCCTAAAAATGAACCTGTCACGGTCGAAATCTTCGATGACGCCAAAGAAAACGTTGTTATAAAAAAGCGTTTTGAAGATGAATTACGGGAACAAGGCTATACGCTTAGCCCGGATGCCCGCCTTATTCTAAGTTTTGAGACCCGTGACACATCAGGCAAATGGTCTGGTGGCGGGCCTAATCGCCTTATTGAGATGCGGAATTCCGAAAATCATACGGGTAAAGATGCGCCAGAAGTCGTTGTAAGCATTTACAATAATCAGCGTGGTGGCGTGCTTAATCCCAAGCGTGATCCTGGCATCACGCAAGTTGCGCCAAGCGAGTTTCGGATCGACGCATCGATTGAAGATCGCACGAACGGGCGTCGGCTTTGGCAGGGATGGACAATTATACCAAGCGTCGGGGCTGAAGACGTTTCTATCCGTCTTTCCATGGTCAAACCCATCGTTGCCAATATCGGCAAGACGGTTCGTGACCAAGCCGTTACCTCACGTTAGATAAAAGACAGGTTTTACGCCTGTCATCCTTGCCCTTTCTCCACAAAAACGCTACGAAACATGCGCGTTGGAGGCACCCCTGCACGCCCACGTTCAAGGACGGCATGAGATGAGTAAATCAACAGAAAAAGCACTGTTACCTGCGGGTTTGACCGACAGCCTTCACCCGGATGCATCATTTGAAGCAGATATCCGTGAACGTCTTGTCTCGGCCTTTGTTGGGCGCGGTTTTGATCGTGTTGCGCCGCCACTTGTCGAATTTGAAGATAACCTGCTCGCAGGCACAGGTACTGCCATGGCGGGGCAAACATTCCGCCTGATGGATCCTGTGTCGCAGCGCATGATGGGATTGCGCGCGGATATCACACCGCAAGTCGCTCGGATCGCAACCACGCGCCTATCGCACGTCGAACGCCCTTTACGCCTTTGTTATGCCGGTGAAGTCCTCAGGATCAAGGGCTCGCAACTACGCCCGGAACGCCAATTCACACAAGCCGGTGCCGAGCTTATTGGCACCGCCAGCCCTGAAGCTGATGCAGAAATGGTTTTAACGGCAGCGGAAACATTATCTGGTCTAGGCATTCAAGACATCAAAGTTAACCTCTGCCAGCCCACACTTATTCCGTATGTTATGGATGCCTTAGGTATTCAGGGTGATGATGCAGTTCAGTTCCGTGCTGCTTTCGACAGTAAAGACGCCGCTGAAGTCAAAACGCTTTCCAAAGACCTCAGTCCCGATGCGCGCACACTTTTAAGTGAGCTGCTTGCTGCGTCCGGTCCGGTTGAGATTGTTGCCCCAAAAATCAAAGCATTACCGTTGAGCGGCGATGCGGCTGCGGCGCGAGATGCATTACTTGAAACTGTTGCCTTGATTGAAGCCGGCGATCCGGCGCTTGATCTGACACTGGACGTCGTCGAGAATCGCGGCTTCGAATATCATTCAGGCGTTACATTCACCCTTTTTGCACCAGGCGTTCGTGGCGAATTAGGTTCTGGTGGGCGATATCAGGCCGGGTTGAATGACAGTGAGAATTCAGGCGAAGCAGCGACGGGCTTTACCCTGTTTTTAGATAGTATTTTACGCGCCCTAGAGCCTGGCGAAGCCATGCCAAAAGTATATTTACCCGCGAAGACATCACGCGCGGACAGCCAAGTTGTTCGCGACCAAGGTTACAGGACGCTTCAAGGTCATACGGATGATGGCGACATAAATGTTGCCGCGACCCGTCTTGGCTGCTCACATATATGGTTGGGTGGGGACATTAAGCCACTCGGCACCGTTTAATATCGAAGGAGATACTTTCTTATGGCCAATGTAGTTGTCGTCGGCTCCCAATGGGGTGACGAAGGAAAAGGCAAGATTGTGGATTGGCTCTCGGAACGTGCCGACGTTGTTGTGCGTTTTCAAGGGGGTCACAATGCTGGCCATACCCTGGTCATTGATGGTGTCACCTATAAACTCAGCCTTTTGCCATCTGGCATTGTCCGTAAAAACAAGCTGTCGATCATTGGTAATGGTGTCGTTGTTGACCCATGGGCCTTGATGATAGAAATCGAAAACATCGCCAAGCTTGGTGTCGAAGTCACACCAGAGAATCTGCGCATTGCTGAAAATGCGACATTGATCCTCCCTCTACACAGAAACCTTGATCAAGCGCGCGAAAAAGCCGCCGGAAATGCTAAAATTGGCACGACTGGACGTGGCATCGGGCCTGCGTATGAAGACAAGACCGCACGCCGCGCAATCCGCGTGGGTGATCTTGCTGATACGGATGTACTTGCTGACAAAGTTGATGCCTTACTATTCCACCACAATGCCCTTCTCCGTGGGCTCGAAATGCCAGAAATTGATGGTGATGAGCTATTGGCTGAGCTTCACAAAATGGCACCATTACTGCTGCCTTTCGCCAGTACTGTCTGGCAGGACTTGAATGAAATGCGCCGCAATTGCAAACGCATCCTGTTTGAAGGCGCACAAGGCACGATGCTGGACATCGACCATGGTACTTATCCGTTTGTTACATCTTCTAATACTGTGGCCGGTCAGGCTGCTATTGGTTCAGGCCAAGGGCCGGGTGCGATTGACTATGTCCTTGGCATCACCAAGGCCTACACGACCCGCGTTGGTTCAGGCCCATTCCCGACAGAGCTTGAAGACGAAGTTGGTCAGCAATTGGGTGAACGCGGTCGCGAATTTGGCGTTGTGACAGGTCGTAAGCGTCGCTGTGGTTGGTTTGATGCTGCGCTGGTTCGGCAATCCGTTATCGTTAACGGGATCACTGGCATTGCACTGACTAAACTCGATGTTCTGGATGGTCAGAAAGAACTTAAAGTCTGTGTCGGTTACGATATCGACGGCGTGACGTATGACCACCTCCCCGCATCAACAATTCGACAAGCACGTGCGAAGCCAATCTACGAGACAATGGAAGGTTGGCAGGAAAGCACCGAGGGTGCGCGTTCATGGGCTGACTTACCTGCAACAGCCATCAAGTATATCCGCCGGATCGAAGAATTAATCGAAGCGCCCGTCGCTTCGGTATCAACCAGTCCAGAACGCGATGATACGATTTTGGTGCACGACCCATTCCAAGACTAAGGGTTTATCAAAACCAGTTATTGTCATCTTAAAAGGGAACTGAAAAAAGAATGGCAAATAGCTTTAGTGTAAATGTCATAGATTTCTCTAACCTTCTCGAAATAGAAGGTGCCCGAAATGAAAAAGATTTTTCTCTACTCCTCGAAGCGATGGAGTATGGCGATCTCACTGGCATGAGCGCTGACGAGCGTCGTGAAATGTGTATTCTTTCACTGCAAGACCTAAAGCCCACCGAGGCGACATACATTGTACTAAAGCACGACATGTCTGATGTTAACCGTGACGGACAAGCACGTAACATTTCTGTCGAAATGCTCGATGAAAAACTTTAGGAGGAATATGCCGACTCGTCGCTTCATGAGCGCATGTTCAATGCCGGGAGTTAACTTTACGCAGCTTTCCCAGGCTCGTTTCCAAAGCCGGACGCTGTGCGCATTGAGCTAGAAGTCACGGCATCCGACATATCGTCACGCATACTTCTAAAACCGTCTCTGAACGAGTCCTTTCTTGCAAGACTACTCGCCGATGGTATGGATGATCGTGCCCCACTTCATCGTTTGTATGGCAAAGAATTGCAGGGGAAAAGTTTCCCAAATGCTGATGAAATCGTTTAGATTGTTCGCACTGAACAAACAAGTGATGACATCTTGAAAATTTAGGTCATCAGCTCAGGCTATTGGCTTGATGCTATGGACAATACGAATTCATGTCAATCGGCCGCCTACGCAGATCCATCGCCCTCAAAAGCCAAGGACTAAACAATCCATGATTACTCCTGGAACGTTTCGTTAGGCTGCAGCTTGCGAAAATGGCTCGTCCAGCTTCGCCGCAAGTCATCCTCCGTGCTGCCTATATCATATGCCGGTGTAATAACGGGTAACGCACGTGTCACGTTGATCATGACGATGACATTGATTTTATCACAGAGTGCACCGTAGCGTTCAAACAACGGCCAGCAACTGACAAAGATATCAGATTTTGGCTCAGCAATGCTCGCGGTCCCTTTAAAGCGATAACCTTTGCGCACAAACGGATCAACAAAGTTAACCTCGACGGACGGGTTTGCTCTCAGGTTCTTCAAGGTTCCAGGTGACCGTATATCCGCAAATGCGATGTGTTCATCATCGATGACGACGAATGTCCCTTTCGGCGAAACGTTTGGACTCCCATCGGCACTAACCGTCCCAACAAAACCTAGGCGCTGTTCATTCACGATCCGCTTCATATCACTGGTAAGCACAAGTATTCTCCCAACATTTAATGATCAATGGTCATCGCATGAATGTCCGTATCGCGCATAGAGCAGCTTTAGAAAAACCAATGGGGCCAGTTGCGCAAAGCAAAGAAGTTAAATTGTAAACTCAGCAACCTTTGCTAAATTCCATTTGATACCCAGCCCCGGACCACGTGCGCAAACTGTGCCGCACTCGATATCATAAGCATCAACCAAAACCGGGCGCGCCTTGTCCAGATACTCGTGCCAATGCGCGTTTGGTGTCGCCGCTAAAGCGTGTGCGCTGACTTCAACAAATGCGTGACTGGAAACAGGCAAGCTTTTAGCTGCTGCCATCGCAGTCGCTGCTTTCCATCCAGTAAAGCCACCGATCTTCATCAAATCAGGCATAATATAGTCGCTGCAATCTGCATTGATGGCATTCGTCGCGCCACTTGGGTACCACCAGTTTTCACCTGTTTGCACAGGGATTGGGCTCTTTTCACGGACAGCACGGTGGCCTGTCAGATCTTCAGCGGGAACAGGCTCTTCGAGCCAATAAATATCATATTCTGAAATACGCTTGGCACGTTCAAGTGCGCCCGCCACATCAAGCGATTGATTGTAATCAACCATCAGCGCAACGTCTGGGCCAATTAGATCGCGGACAGCAGCAATGCTCCGTAGATCATCTTCGACGCTGCCAAGCCCAACCTTGATTTTAATGCCCGTAAAGCCCTGGCGCATGGATGCTTCAATCAAAGGCAGGTCTTCAGCTGGGTCAACAATGCCATAACTATCATAAGCCTTAAGGGCGCGTGGTTCGCCGCCTAGCAATTGCGCGACGGACGCCCCCTCCAACTTGCCCAACACATCCCACAGCGCCATTTCAACGCCTGAGAACCACATGCCCAGTAGACCTTGGATACCCAACAGACGAAACGTGGCCTGAAATCGCTCAAAACACTGATCAGGCGCGACGAGTTCGCCAATAAATACATCTTTGATGTCTGCGTTTAGCGCCAATGCTGCTTTCAATATTTTCGGCGTATATGTGAAAATATATGCATGACCGGTAACTCCGGCACTCGTCTCTACATCAATCAAACCGAGTGCAGCGCCCGGGAGTGTTCCGGACGCAGTGCGCATTGGCCGCCCCAACGGAACAACAATTGGCGTCAGCGTAATATTTGTGATGGTTGGTAGTTCTGATATGATTTGTTGACCCCAGAGTGCGCGGTGAAAGAGGTGTTCACGTTAACCATAACCGTCGTAAATGTCAGTAAATGCTTGCGATTTTTGCAAATTAACGATTCAATAACTAAGTTCCCGCCGAAAAGAATTTTTTCGGCCAAGTTACCAGTATAGCACAGGGCTGTATTGGTTTAACGCTTGATAGGACGCGTGCGATGGCAGAAGAGCCTTTTGACGCGGACAAAGTCGACAGTGCTGCGCCTCCAAAGGGCGGGTCGATTGTTCTTCGTGATCGGTTTTTAATCAGCGGTGATAAACCGCTACCGAATTTAGACTCACCGAATGCTCAGGCCTACATGGCCGAGGATCGTCGGGATTTTTCGCGTGACCTTTTTGCTCTGGTGTGCTCGCCAGGTATCCCTCCCCGAACTGATGCGATGCGTCGATTAAAATCCGATCCTGGTGCAGGCGCGCTTGAACTTGTCGATTGGGGTTCAGCGTTTTGGCCGCTTATTGGTCGGCGCACAGTGGTGATCATCTATGAACGCCCGCTAGGTGGCCGGGTGTTCGAGCAAATCAAAAATAATCGCGCACGGATTAACGAGTATGATATTCCACGGAAAATCATTCAGCCTCTGGTCGCAGCGCTGCGGCATATGGCGTCGATCAATGTGCCTCATCGTGCCGTCAGACCCGACAACATCTATTTCATCGACGAAGAATGTCAGGAAATCGTCTTGGGGGAATGTGTCACATCACCCGAGGGATTTGACCAGCCCATCATGTTCGAGCCGTTGGAGCGTGCTCTCGCAAGCCCCGCTGGACGTGGTAAAGGCTCGATGGTCGATGATATGTATTCACTGGGTGCATCGATTGTTGTACTAGCACTTGGCGTTAACCCGATTGAGCGTATGAAAGGCGAAGACCTGCTTTTCCGACGCACAAACATGAGCAGCTACGCAACGATTTGTGGTAATGCACGGGTACCAATTTTATTACTCGAACCGCTCCGTGGGCTTCTGTCTGACACGCCCAACGAGCGATGGGGTCTCGACGAAATTGAGAAATGGCTGAACGGACTTAAGCAAACTCCGCAGCAGAAAAAAGCCGCCAAAAAAGGCGACACACCTGTCCGGTTTGGTGGACGTGACCACACCAATGTGCGGACGTTGGCGCATGCATTTAACCGTCAAATTCCCGAAGCTGTGCGTGTGCTTAAAGACGAGACCTTTCATGCCTGGCTCAAAAGGTCCGCCGGAGAAGGCGATCTTTCTGATAGCCTAAAAGGCTTTATAGATACCTCCGCATTCCACAAAGACGGCATGCAAGGATCAGACGAATTTCTTGTCGCCCGGTGTTGTGCAGCGATGGATCCCCTGGGGCCCATTCGATACAAAGGCGTGTCTGTTTATGTCGATGGCCTCGGCCCTATGTTGGCCATGGAAGTCATCCGAAATGGAAACGTTCAAATTCTGACCGAGATCGTTCTGCGCGATATCTATCAGTTTTGGACGAGTGATCGTGCCGTGTTTATGGATACCGTCGAAGCCGCGAGTGTCTTTGCACAGGTTAAGGCCTGGCTTACCAACAACGTTGCTGGCCAAGGTCTTGAACGTGCTCTGTATGAGCTCAATCAAGGTCTTGCATGTCAAAGCTCCCACATCAGTGATGATGGCATTATCTTTATTGAGGACCTTCTGCCGGCACTCGACCATGCGGCAGGCCAGGTAGAGGGAAAATCAAAGCCAACAGATCGGCACGTAACCGCCTTTATCGCAGCGCGCTTTAATGAAGATATCCTCCCACATCTGAAAGCCCTCACCGCACAAAAGGAAAGCACCTCTGTCATCGGCATGCTGAGCTTACTCGCCTTTTTGCAATGGAAGCTCAAAGCTGAACCTGTATACGGTTTGGCAAGTTGGATAGGGGGTCTATTAGGCCCGGCAATTAACGGGTATCATAGCCGCACGACGCGACGTGAAATCAAACGTGAAATTCCAAAACTTGTGCGTAAAGGCAGCCTCCCGGATATGTTCGATCTGATCGATAATGCCGAGAAGCGCCAAGAAGACCAAAACGGTTATGCTGATGCTGTCGAGGAATACGCGATCTCCGCACATGAGATTGAAAATATTGAAGGCACAGGTTCCGAGCTAACAGAAAAGGCTGAAAAGATCGGCCAAAAAGCTGCTGCAACGATCTCAATCATTACAACAATGATTGCGATGACAATCATGTTCATCACAGAGATGTTGTGAGGATGGCATGAACGTAAAATCAATCGTCTGGGGTTTGCTCATATTGGTTCTGCTGTTGATGGCAGCGCTCCCGACTGTGATGGTTATCGCTTTCGGTATGCTACCGGGCATGGTCGCCTTCATTGTCGATCGCACGGAAGAGCGTTCAGCGACGTTTTGTGTTGGCGGCTTGAACCTTTGCGGCGTGTTCCCGTATTTGCTCGAATTATGGACGGAAGATCACAGCCTCGAGATGGCTTCTTCCCAACTCACCGATGTATTCGTGCTGGCTGTGATGTATGGCGGTGCATGCATGGGGTGGATGCTTTATCTTTCACTTCCGCCTGTGATCGCATCATTTATTCAAGTCATGGCTGAACGTCGCTTACAACAACGGCGGAAGACACAAAGCGATATTCTCAAAGAATGGGGCAACGAAGTGATTGAGGATGCGAATTTAGGGGCTGGCATTGCGCCCGCACCTGTTGCCGAAGAGTCCCAGAAAGAAACCGCAGCAGCTTAGCATCATCTCCGTTTTCCAGCGTTCTTATCATTGCCCGCGTAATTTTCGTTCGTTTTATATGTTATCCCCTAAATTCATGGCGATCCCTGTGCGCGCCCCTTGACCAAAGACTTATCAACCATCATGATCCCAGCGTAATTTGTTCCGCGGGGGGCCCTAGATATGAGGGCTGAGATACTACCGCCATTGGTATCGTCTGATGGCATTGTGGTGACCCGTTGAACCTGATCCGGATCAAACCGGCGTAGGGATCGGAACCAGAGCGGTATAATCTCGTTCTTCCAACCCCCCACTCCATCCCGGATCTTCGTAATTTAATGGAGAGGATCCAACGATGAACGTTATTCGCAAGCCCGCTAACGCCGATGTAACTCACGGCCCCCTTCCCGCCTCTGAAAAAGTTTATATTCACGGCAGCGAGATATTAAACGGCGTCGGTGTTCCGATGCGTAAAATTCATGTCCACGAGAGCGCCAAGCAAGAGCCTCTTACGGTTTATGATACATCTGGTATCTATACCGATACAGCTGCTGAAATCGATATCGAAAAAGGCCTGCCGCGTATTCGCGAAAGCTGGATCGACGCACGTGGCGACACTGAAATCTACGAAGGCCGTCATGTGAAGCCTGAAGACAATGGCAACATTGGTGCAGATAAACTCGTCCCTGAGTTTCCAGTCCGCAATCAGCCACGCCGCGCCAAAGAAGGTGTTAAGTCGATTTCTCAACTCGCTTACGCGCGCCAGGGCATCATCACTGCAGAAATGGAATTCGTTGCGATCCGCGAAAACATGCTACGTGATATCTCACCTGAAGAAGCCGCTAAGCTTAAAGCAGAAGCTGAGCGCTGGGGTGCAGAAATCCCGGACGTTGTGACACCTGAATTTGTGCGTGATGAAGTCGGCCGTGGCCGTGCCATCATCCCGAGCAACATCAACCACTCAGAAGCTGAGCCGATGGCGATTGGCCGGAACTTCCTTGTCAAAATCAACGCCAACATCGGCAACTCAGCCGTAACATCATCCGTCGCCGACGAAGTCGACAAGATGGTGTGGGCTATTCGCTGGGGTGCTGACAATGTTATGGACCTTTCAACAGGTCGTAATATTCACAATATCCGCGAATGGATCATGCGTAACTCACCTGTGCCAATTGGTACCGTGCCGATTTACCAGGCACTGGAAAAAGTTGACCGCGCTGAAGACCTGACATGGGAAATCTATCGCGACACACTGATTGAACAGGCCGAGCAAGGCGTTGATTACTTCACCATTCACGCCGGCATCCGCCTTCGTCACATTCACCTCACTGCTGAGCGTGTCACAGGTATCGTCAGCCGTGGTGGATCGATCATCTCTCAGTGGTGTCTCGCACATCACAAGGAAAGCTTCCTCTACGAGAAGTTTGACGAGATTTGCGAAATCATGGCCGCCTACGATGTATCATTCTCACTCGGCGACGGTTTCCGCCCGGGCTCAGGCGCTGATGCCAACGATGCAGCCCAGTTTGCGGAACTCGAGACCCTTGGTGAACTGACCCAGGTCGGTTGGGAAAAAGGCTGTCAGGTTATGATCGAAGGCCCTGGCCACGTGCCAATGCACAAGATCAAAATCAACATGGACAAGCAACTTAAAGTTTGCGGTGAAGCGCCGTTCTACACATTAGGACCGCTCGTCACAGACATCGCACCTGGCTATGATCACATTACATCTGGCATTGGTGCTGCGATGATTGGCTGGTACGGCACAGCAATGCTTTGCTATGTGACTCCGAAAGAGCATTTGGGTTTACCTGATCGTAACGACGTGAAAGAAGGCGTGATCACTTATAAGATCGCGGCTCACGCTGCAGACTTGGCAAAAGGTCATCCGGGTGCTGCGGCACGCGATGATGCGCTTAGCCTTGCCCGCTTTGAGTTCCGTTGGGAAGATCAGTTCAACCTCGGCCTCGACCCGGATCGTGCGCGTGACTTCCACGACCAGACCATGCCAAAAGAAGCGCATAAGACAGCACACTTCTGCTCTATGTGTGGACCAAAGTTCTGCGCGATGGAGATCACCAACCTGGTACGTGATTACGCCAAGGAAGGTATGGACGAAATGTCTAAGAAGTTCGTCGACGAAGGTTCAGAACTCTACAAAGAAAACTACAAAGATGAAGCAAAGAAAGTCGCAGCCGCTGGCGACGACGACTAAGCTTTCTTTAGACGACCAAAATATAAAAGGCGGCGGATGATGATCCGCCGCCCTTTTCTTTTCTGGACGTCACGCCCCTCATCCTGTCCTTCTCCCAATGGGAGAAGGAACTCACGTACAAACATCCCTCTCTCTTGGGAGAGGTTAGGTGAGGGGCCCCTATCCATTAATGAAAACCGTCATTCCCGCGAAAGTGGGAACCTAGTCCATCAAAGATTAAGAACTGGGTCCCCACATACGCGAGGATGACGGTCGAGATTTAGCTTAGGCTTTGAGTGTTAAGCGCCTAAATAAGCCATTCGGAACCGCATGCGGCATTCCAGTGGGTTCATGTTGCGTTTGAACGATGTTGGTTCGCCCACAAGGACGCGGAGCCAGAGGAATCTTGGCCCAGTGCCGGATTTTACGAATGCGGCGGCATCCTTTAGGCCGTCTTCGCTGCCGACCGTCAGAATGTTTTCAATCCCGGCACCATCAGCAATCTTGGCCAGGTTTGTGCGTCGTGATGTGTGGCCGGGCTGACCACCGGTTTCGCCGTGCCCACCATTATCGATACATACAATCGTCAGATTTTGCGGTGACTCGGTGGCCACTGTCGCCAACGAGCCCATGTTCATCATCAGCTCACCGTCTCCGGCAATCACAACGACTTGGCGGTCCGGTGCGCTAAGCGCCACACCCAGACCCATCGTTGTAGCAGCACCCATACAGCCCGCCATCGTAAACATGTTTACACCGTCATTTGTCAGGTGCGCGGCATCACGTGCAGGTCCGGCCAGGCCGGTTACGAACAAATAATCATCCGGGTTTGGGAAAATCTGTGGAAGCGCGCCAACGCGGTTTAAGGTTACTTCGGTCATATCATGTTCTCCTTAAAACGCTTTCGCGCCCAAAAATTGTTGGCTCAAAATAAGAGCGGCAGCGTTGCCTCCCTTAAAGGCTGAGTTGATCGCAGCGCTTGCCACTTCTTCCAGGTCTTCTTTCTTATCAACCCGGAATGTCAGCACACCCATCGCGTCAAGGATCGGCTCAACTGCCTGGCCCATTGGGTACTGCCATGGGTTCTGCTCGCCGAAATCACCCCGCATTGAAACCAGCAATAAGATTGGGAAATTGCCGCCCTTAACAAACGAGAGAAAGTTCGGACAGTTTCCGACGCCAGATGACTGCATCATAACAACTGACTTCTCGCCAACGAGATCGGCACCCGCCGCAAGAGCGATGCCTTCTTCTTCGGTTGTCAGCAGGACGCAACGAGTCTCATTATCGTCGTATGCCATCTCAGAAATCCGTGCATTACCAGCATCCGGAATAAAACTAAATAATCGGACACCCGCGTCCTTTAGTTGTGTAAACAGCGCCCGCGACCAGTCGTCGTGGCGGTGTGCAGCTTCACTCATGGATTGTGCCCTCCAAAGGCTCAAAGACAAATCTTCTAGGATTGAACCACTAGATTAGCGGCATATTCTGATTTCGCAAATCCCCGCCTGAATACTAACGTTGCATCAACAACAAGGGGGACGTTCTTATGCATCATCACTTTATGTGTGTACAGTTTTGGCAATTTCCATGATTTTTTTTGAAAACCTATCGACCAGGGCTGAGACGAACGTAGTCCCTTGTCACTTAGCAGACATCATCGCCTGACACTGCGCTGCCAATTCTGCCTCAGATGCATTGGTCAATGGCTGACCATTAAATGTCATGGCACCAGTTTTAATATCAAACCGAACCGTCCCAACGTTGAGCGTGATGCCTTCACTTTTAGCAACAACCTCTGCGGCATTCAGAGCCGCTGTATCAGCGGACGTTGAATCCGATGCAGCTTGTGTTGCCGTCGTGCTCGCGGTGCTTGCGGTCGCGTTTTGCGTATATCCAGTGGCCTTCGCAGCTGCCAATATCGCTTGAGCATTCGTCAGCGCGCCTGAAACATCATCAGACGCCGCCGCTGTTTGTGTTGCATCATAAGCAGATTGCATTTGCGCCAATCCAGCCACAGCCGTTTTCGCCGTGGCTTGCGCTGTTGTAGCAGCTGTTGCCAACGCAGCATTATTTGGGGCCGCATCAGCAGCGGTTTGCGCCGCTTTAGCCGCCGTCGCAGCTGTATCCGAGACGGTTTGTGCGCCGCTTAAAGAGAGCGCGGCCGAAGAAACGGCTGCATCTGTCGCAGTAACAGACCGCTCCGCCGCAATCGCCGCCGCTTTATCTGCCGCCAACTGGTCCTCGGGTCCGTCCAAATACGCACTCAGATCTTTGGTCACGTTGAATTCATAAACATCTGGCAATGGAACTGCGAAGCCATCATTCACATCGGCATCAACAACAGGATTGCCCCGCACATCGACGCCCGGTTTATACGCAACGTCGGCGCTGGCATAATGTCTCACAAGTCGCCTGCAGTCACGTTTGGTGATTCGTACCTTTGGAAACGCGTCGACTTGGACGGCCGCTTCATCTGTTGTTTGCGCGTGTGCATCAATGCCGCTCGCCACCATTACGGCCATCAACGCCGTTAACGACAAGGGCATCAGGGCCTTTGAATATCTTAGTTTCATGCGCACGTCCGCGTTCTCCTGCTGCGAATCGATAGTCTGCGGCGATTCCATGTCGAAATGGTTAACAAACGATCAACCATCTCCCCTTTCCTTTTCCGAGCCAATCCAGTATCAGACTTTATGACCAACATTACAGCCAATCACGACCGCATTCTGATCATCGATTTTGGCTCGCAGGTGACACAGCTCATCGCGCGTCGAGTTCGAGAATCCGGCGTTTACTGCGAAATTCATCCCTTCAATGCTATCACGGAAGACACTCTTAAGGCTTACGCGCCCAAGGGTATAATTCTGTCCGGTGGCCCAGCCAGCGTTCACGAGGCGACAACGCCCCGTGCGCATGATGCAGTATTTGATCTGGGCGTGCCTGTGTTCGGTATTTGTTACGGCGAACAAACCATGGTCCAGCAAATGGGTGGCCAAGTGCAGGCCTCGACCTACCGTGAGTTCGGGCGTGCATTTGTTGAAATCAAAGCTGACTGCTGCTTGTTCGAAGGTATCTGGAAGCCGGGCGAAAAACATCAAGTATGGATGAGCCATGGCGACCGCATCGACGCAATCCCCGATGGCTTTGAAGTTGTCGGCACCTCTGACGGCTCACCATTCGCCATCATCGCTGATGACGCGCGCAAACTCTATGGCGTGCAGTTCCATCCAGAAGTCATGCATACACCCGACGGCGCAAAGCTTCTCAAGAACTTTACCCATGCGATCTGTGGCGCATCCGGCGACTGGACGATGGCATCATTTAAAGATGAAGCTATTCAGAAAATCCGCGATCAAGTTGGATCAGGACGTGTCATTTGTGGCCTGTCCGGTGGTGTTGATAGCTCCGTCGTCGCAGTTCTGCTGCACGAAGCAATTGGCGATCAACTGACATGTGTGTTTGTTGACCATGGCCTGATGCGCACCAATGAAGCTGATGAAGTCGTTTCACTGTTCCGCGATCACTATAATATTCCGCTGGTTCACAAGAACGTTGAAGACCTATTCTTAGGCGAGCTTGAGGGTATTTCTGATCCAGAACTCAAACGCAAAACCATTGGCCGTTTGTTCATTGATGTCTTCGATGAAGAAGCTAAAAACGTTGGTGGGGCTGACTTCCTGGCGCAGGGTACACTTTACCCTGACGTCATTGAATCCGTATCATTTACGGGCGGTCCAAGTGTAACGATCAAATCACATCATAATGTGGGCGGCCTTCCTGAGCGCATGAACATGCAGCTGGTCGAACCTTTGCGCGAGCTGTTTAAAGACGAAGTCCGTGACTTGGGTCGCGAGCTTGGGCTCCCCGATAGCTTCGTCGGACGTCATCCGTTCCCAGGACCAGGACTGGCCATACGTATCCCAGGCGTCATCACCAAAGACCGTCTGGATATCCTCCGCGCCGCTGATGTTGTGTATCTGGATGAAATCCGCAAAGCCGGTCTTTACGATGTGATCTGGCAGGCCTTTGCCGTATTGCTGCCTGTTCAGACCGTTGGTGTCATGGGTGATGCCCGCACATACGATTTTGTCTGCGCGCTCCGCGCCGTCACGTCTACGGACGGCATGACAGCCGATTACTACCCCTTTGATCATGAGTTCTTAGGCCGGGTTTCAACGCGGATCATCAATGAAGTCAAAGGCATCAACCGCGTTGTCTATGACGTCACATCGAAGCCACCTGGCACGATCGAGTGGGAGTAAAATAATGGTCTTAAGTTATTGATATTAAACAATACTATGAC
>DGOK01000118.1:69195-69535 GCA_002389385.1 Rhodospirillaceae bacterium UBA4468
TTGACTTACAAACAAGTTACAAAGTATAATCTTTTCAATAGGTTAGTTTTGTGACTTACAAAGATTTTACAAAGTAAGTGGATTATTGATTTAGATGAGTCCTCCACCCAAAAATATGCACGAAAATCTACCTCTTGGTGCATCTCCTCCAGCAGCAAAAAATAATGAGACTGCATTTCTCACACAGGAAGTTGATATCTGTGATGGAGAGGTAAAATTGGTGCGAACCAAGCAATCCAACCAGATATGGCAAGTTCGTATCTGGGTGCGTGGTGAAGGTAGATATTTTAGGAAATCTCTTCGCACGAGAGATTTGGAACAAGCAAAAGAAAAAGCAAAA
>DGOK01000023.1 GCA_002389385.1 Rhodospirillaceae bacterium UBA4468
TCGGCGGCGTCTTCGTTTAAATAAGGGAGCTCGTGTAGATCAGCCGCCGGGTTCGTGTGCATCTAGGCACGTCCGACTTGGCGAGGAACTCGTCGTCGGAGACTGCTGACAACATTTAAGTCATCTACACGCAGTCATATATTGTTATTGTTTCATGTTGCACTGACAATTGCAAGTCGCTAAGGAACTTCAGATAGATACTCACTGGTGACTTCAAATCAGATACGTTAGAATTCTATAACAACAGCAAGGGCGTAGTACGCAAAAATTCATGCGATCATTCCTCGAGTTTTCAGACCTCATAAAACCCACCTCACAAAAGGCCTTTTTCAAAGACCACTATGGGAAAGCGCCATATTTGGTAAAAGGTGACGCCGAATTATATGCATCACTCTTTAATTGGAATGACTTTTCAAACTTGCTTTTAATGACAAACGTTTGGACCGGCACGACACTCAAAATTGTGCTGGATGAAGAAATTATTGATCCGGCAACCTATACACGACAAACAGTCGGGCGCGACGGGACAAGTGTTCTTCGTCCAAACCCGGGTGACGTCAACAAATGGATGACAAAAGGTGCAAGCGTCGTCCTGGATGCCGCAGAACATATGCACCCAGGCCTTCGCGCAATTACTGAGGCTATTAGTTTTGCAACGAATTGCATGGTCTCATGCAATATATATTGCTCGTTTGATGGCCATCAGGCGTTCACCTCACACTATGATACAACGGACGTCTTCGTGCTCCAGTTAGATGGTGCGAAGAAATGGCGTGTCTACGAAGGCCAGTTCGAAGATCCTATCGAAGCCGATGGCTATTATTTTTCAAGTTTCGATAAAGATCACCATGACCGTGCCAAAGGCCGCACGAAAATGACGCCAACGCTCAAGCCGGGCAACCTTTTGTATCTCCCCAAGGGGCGTTATCACGATGCCTGTGCGTTAAAAGGCCCATCACTTCATGCCACATTCGCAACGACACAAGCGCGTGGCGTAGATTTTCTGCAAACCATTATGAACTCGATGGTCGAAGTGCCCGAATTCCGTGCCGCACTTCCCAATCTGGATGATGCCGAAGCGCACACGAAACACATTTATGAATTAGCAGAACGTTTAAAAGCATTGCTGCAGCAACCTGAGATCGCCGAACAAATGCGCGAAGATCAGAAACGTCGGGCTTTTGTAGATATATCCCGATATCAATTGCCTACAGCTGCGCCAATCAACGTTTACCGTGTTCGACACGTGGACCATAACGTTTCACTGGGGGGTGGCGGCTACATCCTTAATGCGAACGGCAAAACCGTTGCAATCCCAGCAGACACAGTTGATGCGGTCAAATGGGTTTTAGATCGCAATGCTTTTCTTAAGCATGACCTTGAAGAGAACACACCTGACTTGGATGCATCCAGCCGACGCGATCTCTTGAGCATGATGCTAGAGATCGGTCTACTGGATATGCTCGAAAGATAGTTATCGAACGACGCGACTTAAGCAGCGTCAATAATGCTGTTCAATGTCACACTTGGGCGCATGGCAGAAGCCAATTTTTCTTTATTTGGACGATAATATCCACCAATATCAACAGGGGCACCCTGAGCTGCATTCAGCTCATCGATGATCTTTGCTTCGTTTTTAGCAAGTTCAACCGCAATGGGCTTAAAGTATGCCTGCATCTCCGCATCATCGCTTTGAGCCGCCAAGCTTTCCGCCCAATAAAGCGCGATATAGAAATGGCTTCCCCGGTTATCCAACTCGCCGACACGACGACTCGGAGATTTATTTGTATCCAGGAGTTTTTCTGTCGCGGCGTCCAATGCTGATCCTAGCACAGCCGCCTTCTTGTTGTTTGTTGCGCCACTTAGGTGTTCCAGAGACGCTGCAAGTGCGCAGAATTCACCCAATGAGTCCCAACGCAAATGCCCTTCTTCGACAAGTTGCTGCACGTGTTTCGGTGCAGAACCACCGGCACCGGTTTCAAACAATCCGCCACCATTCATAAGCGGTACGATTGAGAGCATCTTTGCGCTGGTACCAACTTCGAGGATTGGGAACAAGTCAGTCAAGTAATCACGAAGAACGTTACCTGTTACTGAAATTGTGTCTTCGCCACGCTTAATACGCTCCAACGAGAACCGTGTGGCATCACGTGGTGACATAATGTGGATCTCAAGACCATCCGTATCGTGATCACCAAGATATGCCTCAACTTTTATAATCAACTGCGCATCATGAGGTCGCGCGCTATCCAGCCAAAATACTGCCGGAATTTTGACAGCGTTCGCACGTGAGACAGCCAATTTAACCCAATCACGGATCGGCGCGTCTTTGGTCATGCACATGCGCCAGATATCACCTTCTGCAATCGTATGCTCAAGGATGATATCGCCGTTCGCTGCCTTTACACGCATTTGCCCGGCAGATGGTGCTACGAATGTTTGTGGGTGAGAGCCATACTCTTCAGCTTTCTTCGCCATCAAACCAACGTTCGGCACGCTTCCCATTGTTGTCGGGTCGAATGCACCATGTTCACGGCAGAACTTAACAGTCTCATCATAAACAGGTGCATAACTATTATCCGGAATGACGCATTTAGTATCGCGCTCTTTGCCGTCAGGTCCCCACCCTTTACCACCGGCACGGATAAGTGCTGGCATCGATGCATCAATGATGACATCGCTTGGCACGTGAAGGTTGGTTAGGCCCTTGTCAGAGTTCACCATGTAGAGGTTAGGCTGGCTGGCCATAGATGCTTTAATATCAGCCTCAATCTCAGCGCGCTTATCAGCCGAACACGACTGCAGTTTTGCAATCAAATCACCAATACCGTTATTCGCATCAACACCGATTTCAGCAAAAATCTCTGCGTGTTTTGTGAATACATCTTCAAAGAAAACAGAAACAGCACATCCGAACAGTATAGGATCAGAAACTTTCATCATCGTTGCCTTCAGATGCAAAGAGAACAAAACGCCGGACTTAGCTGCGTCCGCGATTTGCTCTTTGAAGAATTTACGAAGAGCAACGACACTCATGAACGTTGCATCAGCAACATCGCTATCATCTAGCTCGATATCTGACTTCAAAGATGTGACGGCACCATCGTTACTAACGAACTCAATAACAGCCGTGCCTGCCTGTGCAGCACTGATCGTTGTAGACTTCTCATTTGAAAAGAAGTCATCGCAATCCATAGATGCAACATGCGTTTCTGAATCTGACGACCAAGGACCCATCGAATGTGGATGTTTGCGGGCGAATTCTTTAACAGCCTTAGGGGCGCGGCGATCTGAATTTCCTTCGCGCAGTACTGGGTTAACAGCACTTCCCTTAACACGGTCATAAACTGCACGCGCTGCATGCTCTTCATCAGTTGATGGATTTTCAGGGTAATCCGGGATTGCATATCCCTGTGACTGAAGCTCACGGACCGCGGCTTCAAGCTGTGGATTTGACGCACTGATATTTGGCAATTTAATAACGTTCGCGGTTGGAGACGTTACAAGTTTGCTTAGTTCAGCCAGGTCATCCGAAATTCTCTGATCAGCGCTGAGATGATCAGGAAAGCCTGCCAGGATTCGTCCTGCTAAAGAAATGTCTTTAGTGCCGACGCTAATGCCAGCCGCTTTTGTGAAGGTCTTTATGATAGGCAGGAAAGAGCCACTTGCCAGTTCTGGCGCCTCATCCACTTGCGTATAAATGATATCTGTTTGCTTTGTCATGACCTATCCAACCTTCCTTAAAATTTGCAATCGCACAGCGAAATTTCATCGCCGGGGGTATATAGGAGCGTAGTTTTGCCAGTCTTACCTACTTACAGCAAGAGGTACGACACATTTTGACAGCTCAAAATGCTCATAAATATGTGTGAAAGGTCACTTCAAGTATGATTTTCATGACATGAAGGACAACAGCAGAGACAAGTCCAATGTTGTTTATGGAAAGCCGTAATTGGCGGATCTCACACAGTTCGCAAACTTCAGCTTAATCGATCAACGGAACATCATGACAGGAACAAGACAAGATCGAACCATCTCTGTCGTCGTGCTCCCGATGATGAGTTGACGCATGCGCGAATGCCCGTATGCGCCCATTACAAGAAGATCGATATTATTCTCTTCTATTTTTTGCTTAATCGCGCGCTCGGGTTCACCGTCGATAAAGCTCGAATCGACATCATAACCGGCATCACGCAGCAATGATGCTGCTTGTTCAAGACGCACCTCACTCGCTGCATTTGTCTTACCAAATGTCACGATGGAGCAATGCAAATCTGCGAACAGCTTACCTTTTGCAATATGCTGAACAGCCTTCTCTGCACTCGCGCCGCCGTCATACGCAATCATAAATGATTTGATGGGGCGAAATGCACGTGATGCCACAAGGACCGGTTTTGTTGCCGCACGTACAACACGCTCTAAATTGGACCCAAGGTGAAGTTTTGCAAAATCTGCCGCTTCACCTCTTTTGCCAATAATAATCGCATCAGCGCCACCTTCAAACTCCTGAACCGTACCAACAAAATCACTATGGCGGAGCTTACTGGTAACATTGAAAACGCCCGCATCCTTCAATCTCTGTTCAGCTTCATCCAGAATAATTCGACCACGACGAAGCTCGAGTTTCGTGCTTTGCGCATCCAGTTCGGCAAGTTCGGCCAAGAGCGCACTCCGTGCTCCTAATTTAAGGTTGCCACTCAGGTCTGCTGGCGTGCTCCCAAGACTTCTGCGTCCAAGCACATGGATAAGATCGACAGAAGCGTCGGTCTGTTTCGCCATCCAAGCAGCATGGTCGCACACGCTTTGTGAATATACGGATCCATCGATCAATGCGATCAAGTGTGTCATTGTGTTTCCCCTCAATGCCCTAGAAGGCGCTCGAATGCGCCGGGCTTATCGTGTATTGCAAGCTTGTCGACGATCGTTTCACTGGCGTCGTTCAAACCAACAAGTTCTACTTCCGCACCTTCTCGGCGGAATTTCAAGACAACCATGTCGAGGGCGTCCACACTTGATATATCCCAAATGTGTGCACCGCGTACATCGATTGTAATTTTTTCGATCGCTTCTTTAAAATCAAAAGCTGCCGTAAAACTATCCGCTGAAGCGAAGAACACCTGTCCCTCGACCACATAAGTTCGATGATGCTCTTTTTCCGACAAGCTTGATGTAACTCTGAATATTTGGGCAATTTTCCACGAGAAGAATATACCCGAAAGCAACACACCAATAAGGACGCCAATAGCGAGGTTATGGGTTGCGACAACGCCAACGACAGTCGCAAGCATAACAATACTTGAGCTCCGCGGGTGGTTTTTGAGGTTTTTAATCGATGACC
>DGOK01000046.1:0-14214 GCA_002389385.1 Rhodospirillaceae bacterium UBA4468
CATCGTCTTTAATGATCACAGGCTCGAGTGGCTCTTTGCCACGAATAATATCTGATGCTTTTTCAGCCACCATCATCGTTGGCGCATTTAAATTTGCAGATGGCATCATCGGCATGATTGACGCATCGACGACGCGCAATCCTTCTATGCCATAGACACGCAACTTATCATCCACAACTGCTGTCGGATCATTTTGTGGCGCCATGCGGCATGTTCCCATCGGGTGGAACGTGGTCGTCCCGCGTTCTCGTGCAATCTGCATAAGCTCGTCGTCGGATTGAATATCCTCGCCAGGATAAATTTCGTGATCGAAATAAGGTGCCAACGGTTTAGTCCGTAACAGGCGGCGCGCAATTTTCATTGCGGATAATAGAACACGCTGATCCGTCTCATGCTCAAGATACCTTGGCTGAATAATAGGTTTCTCAAACGGATCAGCTGATTTAGCACGAACATAGCCACTACTTTCCGGACGTTGCTGCCATGCGGCAATCGTCATGCCTGGAAAATCATCAAGCTTAGACTGAACACCTTCTTTGTAGCTCGCAGGTGTGAAAGTGAATTGAACATCGTTGCTATCAAGGTCAGGATTAGATTTCCAAAAACAGTAAACGAGTGTCGGACTTAACGACAAAATACCTTTCCGTGTCAGCCCCCACTTCGCAATCTCACCTAAGAGCCGAAGACCACTTGCACGCTCGTTGATGCTGTCGACGTTCTTGACGCGCGCTGTAAACCTTGGCGCATAGTGATCTCGTAAATTTTCTCCAACACCCGGTAACGCGTGAACGACCTCTACACCGATGGACCGCAAGAACTCTGGATCGCCTATTCCTGAGATTTGCAGTAACTGAGGTGAATTCATTGTTCCACCAGACAAAATAACTTCGCGTGCCGCCATGACTTTCTTAGGCGTGCCTCGCGCACCACCTTTATTGTAGGCCACTCCAACTGCACGTTTATTTTCGATAATGATCTTGGTTACATGTGCATGTGTAATCACATGCACATTAGGACGCTTCATCGCGGGCCTTAAGAAGGCGCGTGCGGCTGACATGCGACGTCCGTTTGCGATTGTACGTTGCGAGTAGCTCACACCCTCTTGCTTCGCACCGTTATAATCCTTAGCGCGAGGAATGCCGATGCTCACTGCGCCTTCGATAAAGGCCTCAGTTAAAGGATGCGACCAATCGATATCTGTGACTTTTAGCGGCCCTTCACTGCCCCTAAAAGTTAGGTCGGCATCCCCTTCTCGTGTTTCGGTTCGGCGAAAATACGGCAGTATATCCGCGTATCCCCACCCTAAGTTTCCGCGTTGTGCCCAGCCGTCGTAATCCATCCGATTACCACGCGTATAGATATGACCATTGATCGAGCTAGAACCACCAAGCGTTTTACCACGCGGTTGCTGGATCGACCGACCAGCAGTGCCTTCTGATGGTTCAGTTTCATAAAGCCAATTTACATTAGGGTCGGTAATCGTTTTAAGAAAACCTGCCGGGATATGAATATATGGGTTCCAATCTGGAGGCCCCGCTTCAAGCACGCAAATCGTCGTGTCAGGGTCTTCGCTCAACCGGTTTGCGAGAACGCTGCCAGCGGAACCAGCGCCAATAATGACGTAATCATAAGTGTCCATTACATACTCATCGAATGATCGAGCAAAACTTCTATATCGAAAATACTAGCGCTACTTTTGCGTGCAGATCAATGGATGATCGCGAATATGTTCGATCTTACGCAGGACGGTCACTTCGATTGGGTTGCTCGGATGGCAACAAACTAAATTAAAGGAATTAATCTGGCCAAAAATATTCTTGGTTTCCCCCGCGATTTTGTTTGCTCTGAATAGAGGCACAGCGTGCCACCAGATATCATATCCAAAATTACGTACGGTGCTGAACAAGGCGACGGATAATTCGGTTTTATCATCTTCCAGATAGAGAATAGGTTTGTCGCGCTCAATCAAACTCCCCGCCCCTTTCAAGACAGCAACTTCCATTCCTTCTGCATCACATTTGATGGCTGAAATTTTCTGATCCGGTGTGATCACATCATCCAACCGCACAACGGGCGTCCGTTCACCCAGATACTCTTTGCCTTCAAGCGTCGCTTGGATGCCGCCAACACTTACACCACCGAAATTAAACGCGAGGGCGGGATCGACGTCTGCCATATCTGTAGATCCAGCAACGGCACCAATAGCAACGTTATAAGCACGCACGTTTTGACAGTTGTTATTGATGACATTGGCGCACAGTAATTGAAAAGAAATACGCTACGGCTCAAACGTGAAAATCTTGCCGTTCGCGAGATGCCGAGATAATAGCACAGTATGCGCACCAATATTACCGCCCACTTCGACGATATTCGCATGATCAGGTAAATGCTGGCAAAGAAAATCGATCTCACCAAAAGACCATTCGCCATATGCTTGCAGAGACTTCCCAACGTATTTGGCGCTAGGATTTGAGACCCATCGATACCCTGGAACCTCGGAATGTTGGAATTGCATTATTGTTTGGCGTTAAGCCGTCTTTTAGATGCGTAAAACATGGCGCTCTATACGCGCAATCATATCCTTCAAGGACATATCCTTGCGCAGATAATCTTTCGCGCCAGCGATCATACAATCTTCGACCAAATCATCGTCATCCATGAAAGTCATCATAACAACATAAGCATCTTCATCCACTTCAGTTAGCTTCGTTAAAACCTCTAAACCGTCCATCTTTGGCATCCGGATATCCAGAAGAACAATATCCGGCTTTGTTTCGCTATATAGCTCGAGCACTACTTCGCCGTCATAAGTTTCGCCGACAACTTCGCAATCGAGTGATATCAGCGCAGCACGGACGGCGCGGCGTATCAATTCATCATCATCCACAACAATTGCGGTTACGGTCTTTTTAACGTCATTACTGTCAGACATAAATTGATCTCAATATATAAATTAAAAGCATTCTAATATTATTAGATCAGGCTAAAACTGTGCCTTGCGAGCACCAAACATTTTAAACGCATTCAGATGCGCTTAAAATGGAACAAAAAAACCCGCAGCACTTAAGTACTGCGGGTTGATAACGCTCATTACAAAGCCAGATAAATTAATTCTTCGATGTAATAACAACTTCATTATACGAATTGAAAAGCTCTATCAAAATCATCTAATCACTTTACCGCTTTACGATTTTCTTCCAAGCGCTTGTTCACAAGCTCAACTGTCTCTTCAACGATCTTAGAATACATATTCAAGCCGTTAGATAACGTGTGGACCAGCAGATCCAACCGTTCAATATTGGGCGCACCAGCAGCGAGTGCACGAGCTGCAGATGATGGCTTGGACAGTCCTTGCGCAGCATTCGCATATTTCTCGAATGGAACCATGTCTTTGGCAGCTGCACCAAGCGCCAAGCAAAGGCCATGAACCCATTCATAAACTTCCTTAGATGCATCAATATTCATATGGACAGCGTCTTTAATTGATCTTGCCTGATCTTCTTGAATACACCGGTAGTTGCCCGTCATTAACATTGCCCACTTGGCTAGCGGGACAAATACAGAGTCATACACTTTTAATTTTACCGGCAATTCAATAACCGTGCCATCACCCGGATCAAAACGAATATCCATAATATCTTGTTCGATTTGGCGAAGCATTGCTGTGTGCTCGTCCGAAACAAAGCATGCAACTTTGAAGTTTGTTGGCAAGCTAACCTGTAACACATTCACGGGTTCGTCAGGAGGACGAAACGCCTGCGGATCTGGGCTCGCCAATGTAACCAAGTTCTTATCAAAACTATCCCAAACTGTAGGATCCGTATAACAATGCCGGATCGCTGCAGCATCAACACCCGACAATCGTAAAAGATACGGAAGCGGTGGCATGTTCATGATCGACATACATGGGACGCCTGACGTCGCAACACGCTCCAAGAGTTCACGTACACCTGGGGACCTGTACTGGGGCTCTTGCATGGCCAATGCCACAAGATCAAAAGCTTTGGGGTCAAATTCTTCTGGCCCACCCGCTGAAACTTTTCCCGGTGCGTCAGCAGAATGAATTTCAACCAGCTCATCATACCCACGAATAGGCATCTTCACATGGATTCCATCATTATTGATCAATTCAGCTTCAGCCGGCAGACATACTAACGTTGCATTGTGTCCGGCGAGTACTAGCTTTGATGCTAATAGTGAACCGTATGATGCACCCATAATGAGGACGTTATATTTTCCATCAGACATTAAATTCTCCCTGTTCAAAATAAATCAACCAGGCCTATGCCTCTGAAAGGACAATAACCTGTGTATCATTGACGCTTATGCGCCACTGATCATAGGCAATATGTGGGGTCGAAGGTATTAATCGCTAGCACTTAAATTGCTGCGGGCCATTCATTCATCAATTTGGTTATCCAAACCCAGCTTCGTCAGCAGACAAGATTAACCATCGCCCTATCTTTAAGACCCAACAGTCATGAAACGAAGAAATTGTTGTTACAAGTAAGAAAAAAGATCATATTTCTTTGTGAATACGGCATACAGGCCACTTCATAGGTTTAACAAAACCCTTAAATCATCCTTGAAAATTCTTTTTACTCTACTCACACCGCTTTCTTTCAGCGGCTTCAGGCGTTAAATACTCGTCACATGCATATTCCCTCTCATGCAAACATGCGTGACTGGAACAACAATTATGAATTTTCTGCAAAACTGAAATGAGACGATTTTGTCCTTAGATCCAAATAACTCAGAATTTGATGTGATTGTTATCGGCGCGGGCGCGGCTGGCATGATGTGCGCAATGACTGCCGGTGCCCGGGGCCGTCGTGTTCTGCTTCTCGATAACGCGCATAAAGTTGGCAAAAAAATTCTCATATCCGGTGGAGGACGTTGTAACTTCACAAATATGCACACAAAGGCTGAGAACTTTATCTCGGCAAACAAGCATTTTTGTAAATCTGCTTTGGCGCGCTACACACAACAAGATTTTGTCGATCTTGTGAATAAGCATCAAATCTCATGGCATGAGAAAGCTTTGGGACAGTTGTTCTGCGATGGACCGGCAAAGGCTATCGTTGAAATGCTCGTTCAGGAATGTGAAGACGTAAATGTCGATATTCGTCTTTTACATACGATTACAGATGTAACACGAGACGATGGGTATATTGTCAAAAGTGATCACGGTACATTTCGCGCAGAATCCCTTGTGCTGGCGACTGGCGGTTTATCCATTCCAAAAATGGGTGCCACCAATTTTACACACCGGATTGCGAAAAAATTCGGGTTAGAATTAATCAATGTCCGACCAGGTCTCGTCCCTCTCACACTCAGCCCCGATGATCTCACGTTAATGCAGCCTTTAAGCGGCGTTTCAATGGAATGTGTCGCCACCTCCGGGAAAATAAAATTTCGCGAAGCCATGCTGTTAACGCACCGGGGATTATCTGGTCCCGCCATCTTGCAAGTCTCGTCGTATTGGCGTGAGGGCGATGATATCATCTTGGACATACTCCCAGATACGAATGCCACTGAGTATCTGCTTAACCAAAAACGAGATGACGCAAAATCGAAACCAAAGAATGTGCTATCGAACCTTTTAGTCGCAAGGCTGGCAACCGCGCTCGCAGAAGCGCATTTACCGGACCGCTCCATTTCAGAGATTTCTGATAAGGAACTCAGACGACTTGGCGATATGCTTAACAGGTGGGTCCTGACGCCTGCGGGCAACGAAGGATACGCCAAGGCCGAAGTTACACTTGGTGGCGTCGATACTGCAGGATTATCCTCTAAGACCATGGAGGCCAAAGATGTCCCAGGCTTATTCGTCATTGGAGAAGCGATTGATGTAACAGGTTGGCTTGGCGGATACAATTTCCAATGGGCATGGTCGAGCGCATATGTCGCTGGTGAGGCCGCCTAGGCGCGCCTAAAATACCAAATGGAAACAGGGAGAAGAAACATGACTAAAGACTGGAAATTTAGCCACAGTCGCGCAGCAGAAGCGACATGGACGCTAGGTTTACGTGAAATATTTGAGTATCGGGATTTAGGCGTAAAAGACGCGACCAACGGGGATTATGTCGCACATATGATACGTGCAAACGGCAAGACAAACCCAGATGACGTTCAGGAATGGCACGTTCATCATTGCGATTTTCAAGTTGTGCTGGTTATTAACGGATGGGCTGAATTCGAATATGAAGGCGAAGGCATTCATAGGATTGAAAAAGGCGACTTTATCAATCAGCGCCCCGGCATCCGCCACCGTGAAATCGCATGTTCCAAAGATTTCGAAGTCTTAGAAATTGTCTCCCCTGCAAACTTCAAAACGGAAATCATTGATGCCTCTTAATCCACCTAACAGCAGCAATGCTACATTTTTAGATGATGTTCTACATGGCCTCGGCTCGCAGCCAAAACAGATGCCACCAAAATATTTTTATGATGCCATTGGTGCTGAACTGTTTACGCAAATCTGCGAACTAGAAGAGTACTATCCAACACGAACAGAAATCAGCATTTTACAAAAAAATGCCACCGATATTGCGACCAAACTGGGTGAACAGGCAATGCTCATCGAGTATGGCTCCGGCTCTTTGGACAAAGTCCGCATTCTGTTGGATGCCCTTTCCGATCCTGTTGCATTGTGTGCGATTGATATTTCAGCCGAACAACTCAAGGCGGCTTCCAAAGAAGTTCAAAACGCCTATCCAGAACTTGAAGTTTTAGCTGTTGAGGCAGACTTCACGCAGGTCGTTCCATTACCATCACCTGAGACATCTCCAAAAGCACACGTTGCATTTTTTCCGGGCTCAACCATCGGGAATTTCGCACCAGAAAACGCGCGCGATTTCTTAGCAGGCATATCTGAGACTATTGGCGTTGATGGCTTATTACTGATCGGTGTTGATCTCAAGAAAGATGCAAGCCGGCTTGTCGCTGCCTACGATGATGCCAAAGGGGTAACGGCAGCGTTTAACCTGAATCTCCTGCAAAGGATCAACTTTGAATTGGGTGGCGATTTCGATTTAACGTTATTTCGTCACATTGCTCGTTACAGCAAAGTTAATGGCCGCATCGAAATGCATCTTGAGAGTTGCACAGATCAAACTGTACGGATCGGCGACCATGCGTTCGACTTCGAAGCCGGTGAAACAATACATACAGAAAACTCATATAAGTTTTCTTCAGATGAGTTCCAGGCTCTGGCGCAAAGTGCTGGCTTCGACCACGTGCAAAGCTGGAGTGATCCTGAGGACTTGTTTAGCGTTATGCTTTTTCACGTATCATCTCGCTAAACCCTTTGGCATAGAGCCAACTTCTCGTCGGCACGCCTGATGCTTAAGCCTGAGCCAATTCTCACTTAACTAAATCAGAGAACCAGTCCCGCTTTCTTGAACTTGCCATTATGTCAGTAATACTGACCTATTATTGTCCTTATGGGGGAGAGCATCATGCAAAAGACTGAGAAATCACATTGGGAACCACGTTACGCATCTCGTGAGAAGCGAATGCAGGCATCCGAAATTCGAGACTTATTGAAGCTTTTGGATAAGCCTGGCGTCGTATCTTTTGCTGGCGGCATCCCAGATCCTGAACTTTTCCCGCGTGATGCCATCGAGACATATTACCAACGCATCTTGAGCGATCCTGCAAACGCGAAACGGGCGCTCCAATATTCAGTTAGCGAAGGCGATTCCAACCTGCGCCAATGGATCGTGAGCCACATGGCCACAAAGGGCGTCATATCTGATGCCGATAATATCTTGATCACAAGTGGCTCTCAGCAAGCACTGGAATTCATCGGACGCTTGTTTATCTCTCCTAACGATACCGCGCTTGTCACGGCACCAACGTACCTTGGTGCACTGCAGGCATTCTCTGCAAACAAACCCGTCTATGACGAGCTTAAAGTGGAAAACACGAATCGTACTGCTGCGTTCTATCAACAAGCTGCTCAAGATGCTGATGGCGATCTAAAACTGGCTTATGTTGTTCCGAACTTTGCCAATCCATCTGGGGAAACACTGAGCCGCGAAGGCAGAGTAAACTTGCTTGGTCTCGCGCAAGACCTCGACATCCCTGTCATTGAAGACAGCCCCTACGCGGCACTCCCCTACGACGGGCAAGATGTCATCACCCTGCAAGCGCTTAATATAGAAAGCTGTGGTTCGATTGACGCTTCACGGGTCATACATTGCGGTTCATTCTCGAAGGTCTTCACGCCAGGCCTTCGTATTGGCTGGGTCTGCGCGTCCCACGAAATCATCAGCCGCATTACGATCATCAAACAAGGCAGTGACCTCAACAGCCCCGCCATCAACCAAGCTGTCATGCACCTGCTGGCGTCCGAGCTTTTCGACACACAAGTTGCCAAAGCCATCGCAAGTTATCGCATCAAGCGTGACGTCATGCTGGCCGCACTGGCTGAGCATATGCCAGAAGGTGTCACATGGTCTCGACCTGATGGAGGATTGTTCATCTGGGCAACGCTGCCGGAGAGCATTAACGCTCAGGCGTTGCTTCCAAAAGCAGTCGAGCAGGCTGGCATTGCCTATGTTCCAGGGCACGCATTTCATGCAGATGGTAGTGGCAAGAATACGATGCGATTAAGCTTCTCACTGCCACGTGTCGAGGACATCACGTCTGGAATCGAACAATTGGCACATCTTGTAAAAGGAGAAATCAAAGATAAGTCTTAGACTTACAAGATTACCAGTCTATCTTCTTGCCCATATGGTCAAAGAAACCGCCATGATGTTGAGATTCCAGGCCTTCGATCACAGCGATAAGGCGCGACGCCGCTTCATTGGCCGGTTGAACTCTCAAGCCATCTTTGGAAAACGGTGACGATAAACCTGTATCAACAGTTCCCGGGTGTAATGCGACACAAATGGCATCTGGTCGGCGGCGGCGTATTTCCACTGATGCCGTGCGCAGCAATTGGTTCAATGCCGCCTTTGATGCGCGATATCCATACCATCCACCCAACTGATTATCGCCGATACTGCCAACACGTGCAGAAAGTGTTGCGAACACAGCTTTGCCTTCACGTGGTAATTTTGGAAGTAAATGCTTCATGATCAGTGAAGGCCCAATGGCATTCAAGGCAAACGCACGTAGTAATTTATCTGCATCCAACTCACGCAAACTCTTCTCAGGGTTTTGGTCGTCATCATGAAGAAAGCCCGTGGCATCAATGATCAAACGAATTTCACTTAAGTCGGAGAGATACGATGCTGCCGCTTCTATACTAGCTTCATCCAGAAGATCAAAAGCCGGGAAGCTTTGTCTACTAAGTCCGATGACTTGATCAAAAGAGAGGCTCGCTTCTAAGTGCTTTTTTAGTGCGTGACCGATCCCTCCACTCGCACCAAAAACAACAGCAATGCCACCACGGTCAAATGATTTCATTTCTGCAATCGACCAAAGAACTTTGAAATCAAAGGTCTCACCCGCAAAAAACTAACATAGCCAAATTCCATCACGGTCATTGCCCCCGGAAGCGACGCTATGCGAGCAGCCCGTCGCCAGCCTGGTAATGTACGCCAAATATGTACAAATGCAGCGGCACCTGAAAGAAGATCGCCGTCCGCGTTCCGCACATGAAATCGTGCCATGGCTTGCGCACGCGTTAGACCGTCTGGTAATGCGCTATCATTTGCAGAAACGTCCGAAAACTCTATGTATTCTGCGCCATTTTGGTTTTGGTAATAGCCAATTTCAGCACGGCAAAGAGGGCATGCCCCGTCAAAGTACACTGTCATCTCTGTGTTATTTGATGTCATCTATTATTCCCGCCACGCTAATCTTACCCACTATCTACGTATGCATCGTCATGTTGGATTGCAGAGGCAGACCGTTAAAGCCAGCGCAGCTTAATCGGTCATAAGCTTTCTAACACTCTCAGGACCGAGGGGATGATCTGCACGCGGGTAAGCAGGATGATGATGCGCGTGATCATGACCATGATCGTGCGCGTGTTGATGTTCATCCATCATTACCAAACGGCATGCGCCAGTGCAGAACGTGTCACATAGTGCGCAATCTTCAACGTTTGAGCCCGGTGCATTTGCCCCCTGCCCTTCAACGTGATGGTGATGGCTTTCCTGCGCCATCCCCACTTCTCCTTCAAAGCCAAGAACCTGAGCACGGTACTTGCACATCGTGCAATTCATCGCGTTATCACCACTGAGAATTTCCGAAACCCGCTCAGCAAATGTTGCCTTCACTTTAGGATGGTCGTTCAGATATCCAGCTTTTACAAACTCAATATCTGGGTGTGCTTCGGCAACCTTGTCGGTGAAGCCATAAATACGATCAATAAGAATCCCTGTGAACAGGAAGTATGGGAAAACAATGACCCGTTTGAAATCTAGTTTTACAACGTGTTCAAGACATGGCTCTACAAGCGGGAATGTCACGCCAGAATATCCGACCTCACACCACCCAAGTCGCGTTTGCTCTAATAACAACCGGGCAATCATCGAAACGTTCGAGTTCGCATCCGGATCACTTGATCCACGACCGATCACAACCAAGCACGTATCTTCGCGGCTGACAGGCCCGTTTTCTTCGTCCGCACGAGCAATGGCATCTTCAATCCGGGACGCCGCTGCACTGACCATTTTGCTATCAACGCCAAGCTCTCGGCCGAACTCGATCTTGATCCCTTGCTTCTTGGCATAGGTATTCAAAACCGTTGGAATATCATTTTTGGCGTGCATCGCAGCAAACAACATGCCGGGCACAGCGAGGATATGGGTACAGCCTTGGCTTCTTAGGCTGTCCAGTCCATCACGAATGAGGGGGTTGGCAAATTCAAGATAACCATACTCGACAGGCCAGTCTGAGAATTCATCAGGCATTTGTGTCACCAGATGGGCAAATTCATCCACCGCAGACTGACTACGAGATCCATGACCACAAATCATTACACCAATTTTTTCAGACATCGAATTCCCTATCTATTTATTGAGTTTTGAAGATTACGGGCATCGGACTTTGGGTGCAATCCAAACACGTCGATAAGTTAAATTTAACATGTCACAAGATCCAACGGTCTTTGGCTCAAGCGCTCAACGCCATCCTCCTGGAGTAACACTGAATGGCCCCAGCACATCGCGAGGCCCGTCTCAGTGTCCATCAATATCATATGCATAAAGAAGACATTGCCGGGCTCCATCAGAAGTGGATTGCCTTCATAAAACATCGGAAAATCAACCCAAATCAGATTATAGGCAGCCCCCATCCCATAATCACACGCATTGAGTCGCGCATGAAAAAGCCCATGGCTATCGAAAATACAGGCATGTGCATCAAACACATCTCCCATTGGCGCACCCGGTTTGGTCGCGTTCTCGCAAGCAACCAACGCTTCAACAGCGGCAGCGTACATGCGTATTTGTGCGTCGTTTGCGGGCCCAATCACGAGGGTTCGCATCATCGCCGCATGATACCGACGCCACATCCCCGACCATTCCAACGTCAGTTGATCTGTCTCGTCTAAATGACGTCACCCTGATTGATATCAACATAGCAGCGCTGCCTCACCTGATCCCAGAATGAACTCGTTCCCGGCGTAATCACCACCCCCCGAAAATACAGCACCCTGCATTGCGGCCAGAATATCCCCTTCGAAGACGCCGCCGTGCGTTGTACGGATCGCCGCATCAAGGGCAACGTCTGACAGCTCTGCTGCTTTTCGTGTACACTCAATCTCGGCTGGGCATTTGATCCGCCGAAGTAGAGAAATCAGATCAGAGGCTTCAGTGAGTGTTGTTTCTGGCACCAATGCCGCTTTGACCAAATCGCCATTAAAAGCCGTCAATCCAGCCGTTTTGGTCTCAATACCTAAATTCTTGCCAAGCAAGCCAATATCACTCAAAAATTGCGGCAAGATGCTCAGCCGGATTTACGCCTTCGACATCTTTCCAAATATGAATTTTAGCGTCAGGCAATGTCGATGTTTGTTGGGCCTGACGAAAGTCGGGGGCGCGGGTCAACAGATGCAGTTCCCCGGATGAGCTCAAGACCAGGCATTGGAACAATGCGAACCCGAATGTGTCGTACCCGCAAATCCAGTACTGGCTTTCAGGTGAAAACATGAGAATACCGTCGAGCCCGCGTGACTGAAGCGACTGACGCGCACTTTCCAGGCGCATTGCATACTCTTTTGTTTCGAAATGTAGCGGCATCTGTTCCCTCCATATGTGCAATTCAGTTCACTGTACTGAGCAAATGTCCGTTTCGCTATAGTAGTGGACCAACCGCAACGAAAATTTCGAGTAGCCTCTGTTTAAACGTTCCCATACACCTTATATCTTAGAGCAACAGCCAATGGATTTAAGGAATACACATGACATATCGGGTGGGAATGATTGGCGCTGGCATTATGGGGCAGCGCATGTTCGACAATATGGCAACGCACAACGATTTTGATGTGACTGCCGTCTTTGATCCCGCAGGTGTCCGTGCAGATATGGCCAAGGCCGCTACGGCGAGAGATATCCTTACCAATGCTGACATTGATTTGGTCTACATCGCTTGCCCACCAGCGTGGCATGTTGAGTACGCACTGGCGGCTGCGGCAAACAACAAACCTGTATTTTGTGAAAAGCCCCTCGCCGTCGATATCGCAGAATCAAAAAAGCTCGTTGACGCCTTCGACGCGTCAGGCACGCCAAATGCCGTCAATTTCTCATTCGCATCAAGCCCAAGTCGAGACTTTGTTCGATCTTTATATAACGAGGGAGAATTCGTCACTGTCGATGCCATCGATATCCGGTTGCACTTCAGCAAATGGCCGCGTGCGTGGCAGAAAGATGCAGGATGGTTAGGCGAGCGGGCTCAGGGCGGCTACGTTCGCGAAGTCCTCTCACATTTTATGTATTTGACCGAAAGCATCTTTGGCACGACCCATGTCAAAAACACACATGTACGCTATCCCGATGGCCCGTCGGGCACATCCGCTGAAACGCATGTGTGGTCTGAGCTGGAAAGCAATGGCATACCTGTATCTGTTGCTGGCGGTGTCGGCGGCACAGGACCTGACCGTATTGAGTTCACGGCATGGGGTAGCAAAAAATCATGCCGTCTTGATGATTGGTATAATGCCTATATTTCCAAAGGTGATGTTTGGGAACCTGCCATGACAGAGGTCGCTGACCCCAGACAAGTTGGTCGCATCGCGCAGCTCGACAATTTGTCACAGTTTATGAAGGGTCAACCACACGAACTCCCTGATTTCCGAGCCGCACTCTCAGTGCAAGAAATCATTGAGACCATGCTCGCGTAAGAATACCCATGACAAAATTAACTGGAGACTCATTCAATGGACATCGCTGAACGCGGCTATATCAATCCTGATTTATTATGGTCACCTCAGATGTTGCGAGAACAATTGAGGCAACCAGGCCTCTCGATCATTGATACCCGATCCGCAGAGAATTTTGCTAAAGGACGTATTCCGGGCTCAAAGCACTTTGACTTGTATTTCGTCAATACAGACGACACAGACCCTGCCCCCTTGGAATCCTTTACGCGCATGTGGGCGAACCTTTTGGGGTGGCGCGGTGTTAAAGAGACCGGCACGATTGTCTTTGTTGGCGAGTTTACCGACATGTGCGCGGCACGAGGCTTTTGGTTCGCAGAATACTTAGGTCATACAAATGTGCATGTCCTGGATGGCGGCACATTCGCTTGGACTGCCGCAGGTCTACCCCTTGAAACCGAAAGCACTACACCAAAACCCGTGAAATTTATAAGCACACCCAAGGTGGAAACCGTTGCTACATATAGCAGTGTGCTCGACGCCATAGACGATCCAGAATGCGTGATTGTCGATAATCGGAGCCGTGGGGAATTTCTAGGAACAGATAAGCGTGCGCGATATGGCGGCGCAATACCATCAGCTAAACATCGGGACTGGGAAGATTTATACAATCATGACAACGGATGCATGAAACCAGCTGATCAGTTGCGTGAAGCCTTTGATGAATTAGGTGCGACGCCTGACAAAGAGATCACGCTTTACTGTAACACAGGCTATCGCTCAGCCCATGCTTACCTGGCACTTCGCTTGCTCGACTATCCACGCATCCGGAATTACGTAGGCTCTTGGCAAGAATGGGGTAATCGAGATGGCCTCCCAATATGGAAACCAGATGCGTAGCTTGTAGGGTCAATCTTCTGACATCACGTCAAAGG
>DGOK01000046.1:14224-17423 GCA_002389385.1 Rhodospirillaceae bacterium UBA4468
AGATCCGACAAAGTACGCTTTTGCCCTGTATCGATGGTGACCTTGGCTGTCATGCCAGCGCGCAACGATGGCGCATCTGGTGGCGTAATGAGCTTGATGCGAACGGGTAAGCGTTGCACCACTTTGACCCAGTTCCCTGATGCGTTTTGCGGTGGCAAAACTGCAAACTCTGCACCGGTGGCAGGTGAGATACTCTGCACCTCTGCGTCCCACGTATAATCAGGGTAGATATCAAGAACGACCTTTGCTTTTTGACCGACACTTACATGTGTCAGTTTCGTTTCCTTAAAATTAGCATCTACCCATGGAGGCGTATCCGTCACAATCGCGAACAAAGGCTCTGACGCTGTGATCTGCTCACCTGGTAAAAGTGGCACAGTAACAACAGTGCCATCGGCAGGTGATTTGACGATGGTATTTTCAAGATCAAGCTGAGCTTGATCCAATGCCGACATCTTGGCGCGCACCAACGGATGATTATCGATCTGGAATTTATCATCACCGCCAAGAGTTGTGATCACGCGGCTAATTTTTTGTCGTGCCATTGTGACACGGTCGTCTGCCGCATTCGCATCATTTTCCAATTCATCACGTCGGGATGCAGCGGTGATCCCCTGTCTCGCAAGCTCGATCTGACGCTCGAAGCGTATACGGAAATAACTGGACCGATCCTTCGCTTCCTCGAGTTCGCTTCTAGCTTCTTTGAGCGTCGCGACAAGCGTTTCTATTTCCCGGCGTGATGCATCAAGCTCTGCCTTTGCATGTGTAACGGCAATCTTGAAAGGACGTGGATCAATGGCCACCAAAACGTCGCCCTTCTTGACCTTAAGATGCGCATGAACATTAACGGCAACGGCCCGTCCAGAAACTTCTGACGCCAGTTTTGCGATATTGGTTTTAACGTATGCATTCTCGGTGCTGATATACCGCGCGCTGTGCAACCAATAATACCCAGCCGCAGCAATGGCGATCAGTGGGATAATAATGAGCAGTACGAAACGCACCAATAACCGTCGCGACTTTGGCGCAGTTATTTTTTGTTCTACCAAATCAGTTTCAGACAGAGACATGTCGTCAGGCATTCTCTTTCTCAAGCTCCTGTGACTCTATCAGATCGTTTTCAGCGGACATATCCTGAAGTCGTTGTTTCACTGTCAGTAATAAATCAGTCAATGTTTCGCGCTCTTTGTTGCTGAGCCCAACAAGCTCTTCTTCGACCATTGCCTCAGCAATAGGTGTTATATCGCTATGAATACGCCGTCCCAAATCGGTCAAATACACACGCTTAACACGACGGTCAGCGTCATCGGCACGCCGTTCCAGCCAACCAAAAGTTTCTAGCTTATCAATGACACGTCCTGCCGTCGCTTTCTCAACTTCCAGAAGCTCGGCGAGTTCAGACTGATTCACACCAGGCTGATCGCCGACGCGACGTAACGCCATCCATTGGGTGCGCGTGAAGCCGATCTTACGCACGCGGCGATCAAACACAGTCCGTTGCAGACGCGCCGCCTCCATAATCAAGAACGCCAAATAACGCCCGTCAGTCACCGGCATCAGGTCAGTTTTTTTCACGATTTAAAGTCCTCGCCAACAATAGTAAGCATTGTTACTATTGCACTACTTACTGTCAATAGGATTACCTTTAAGCATGGCGGCTGATGCAACTTTTGAATCTATAGCGCCCACGCCGGAGCTTTCTCCAGTGCGTCGTTATGTTATTCTCGCGGTGATCATTCTCAGCGTCACGCTTTACAGCACATCAATTCTGATCGTCGCCGCAGTACTACCGCAACTACAAGGTGCTATGTCGGCGACGCCCGACGAAATCTCCTGGACGATGACGTTCAATATTCTGGCAACGGCTGTGATGACCCCGTTGACGGGATGGATGGCCGCACGGTTCGGGCGGCGCAATCTGCTCGGGGGGAGTGTCGCGATAATGGCCGTTGCGACGTATTTCTGTGGTGCAGCGACAACTCTTGAATCTTTAATTTTTTGGCGAATCGTTCAAGGAGCCGCGGGTGCATCTTTGCCACCCATCGGACAATCTGTAACGCTTAATATTTTTCCGAAACATCAACACGGCATGGTGATCGGCATGTACGGCGTCGGCGTTGTCATGGGCGCTTTCATCGGCCCAATGATCGGCGGCGTTATGGCCGAACTTTATACCTGGCGATATGCGTTCTATATGCTGGCACCCATTGCAGTCTTTGCCTCTATCGGTGTCATGATCGCGTTGCCACGCACCCATCGCACCCAAGAAACAAAGTTGGAATGGACAGGATTCCTGCTACTGAGCATATCGATTGCATGTGTTCAGCTCGCGTTATCTCGGGGCCAACGGCTTGGTTGGTTTCAATCCCCAGAAATCATAATTGAAGTATTCATTGGCGCATTAGCATTTTATCTTTTCATCGCACACAGCCTGACTCACGACAAACCGTTTCTAAACCTCAGGTTATTGCTCAATAGAAATTATGCTATCGGTCTCATTCTCGTCACCATATACGGGATGTTAAACTTCACACCTATGGTCATATTACCCGGCTTGTTACGTGAACACGTCGGCATGCCAGACTCGCTGATCGGATATGTAGTGGGGTCGCGTGGCATTGGCGCCATGATAGCTTTTTGTATCGCTGGCTTTGTGGGTCAAAAATTCCCACGGAGATCTATCGCGGCTGGGTTTTTATTGCAGGTCATTGCCGGATTATGGTTGATGACGGTTAATCTAAATACGACACCAATGGAATTTGTTCTAAACGGCATCGTCCAAGGGCTCGCTGTAGGCACAATCTGGGTGCCGCTGACGGTCGTGACATTTTCAACTCTTGATCAAAAGGATCTGGACGAAACAAGTGCCATCTATCATCTACTAAGAAATCTTGGCTCTAGCTTCTTCATATCTTTATGTGTGACTCAACTGGTCCGTTCCGCTGCCATGAACTATGAATACATGACCGCTCACATTTCATATTTTAATCCACTTCTAGGTTTACCGTGGGTGATGGGTGAACGGAGTATTGATACGGCCAACGGGCTCGCACACTTTTCCCACGAGATATTCCACCAGGCATCACTGATCAGTTATCTGAATGCATTTGGCACGTACACAATGGTTTCAGCCTTAGCTATTCCATTCATTGTGTTCGTGAGCAGCCCTAAAAAGAAATCTCTCTAACCATAAACGAAC
>DGOK01000052.1 GCA_002389385.1 Rhodospirillaceae bacterium UBA4468
TAATGACATTGGCGTTGTGAGTGCTACGAAGGCTGGGAGTTCCCTTTTAAAATTGACAGTATCATCACGAAAACGCGGGCCTGACCAAATTTCGGTTCGTGCTAGCGCCCAGCATAACATTTCGAGTGTCAGTGATCCTAAGCTATATCAACAATTTTTCGAAGCACTTTCCAAAGCAATGTTCCTAGAGGCACATCAGGTTAATTAAATAAAATGGAAGCGCTTTCGTTGTGATAATCCTGCTGAAAACTTGAAACGTGGTATTGTCATAAAAAACTGCATTTTAATATCTTCACAGCAAATTTAGCCCCGAATTATTCGACGATATTTTTCAAGGTCGATAGATTACCTACAGCACCACTAAACGGGTTCTTCCCCATCCTATGCGGCTATAAATTGCAGGTATAAGCTTCGCAGAGCCTAACTTCATTTGCTTGCTCTACATAGCAGTCCAAACAATGGACGCGTATTGACTTCAATATTGGGCGTTTTTGGTGGCCGTATTTTTTAGCGTTTAATTTTAGTTCGTCTCTATTCATCATAGACTCCAAAGCTTTTAAGTATTTTCTCAAGATTTGAATATTTGTCTCGTAATGGAACGATACTCAGCGATCCATCATCCCGAGAAAATATGGGGTCACGTAAATTAGGTTCTGAGAATAAAATTGCCAAAAAATTGGTTCTATTTTGGGAAATGCACATGATGCGTAGGCGCCAAACAATCTTTCCATGGCCCATAAAAAGCAGGACCCTACTGAGTATTACGATTCTTTTCTGAAACCGCCTCGGTCAACAATAAAGTCAGCGACGACATCACCGTTCTCAAGTGCGCTCACCCAATATTCTAAGAGCTCGTCTTCAGTTTTGAATTTACGTGATTTAGTAATTGATGTGGCATGACGTTTATCTAATAACTTGGAGATAAGCTTCGCCGGTTTGCTTTGATCTGCAGCTTCTTTCGCAAAAAAACCATGCAATTGATAGTCGACAGGAAAGTCTGGGTTTATCTGTAAATCCAGTTTTCGAGACAGTGACCTGAGATCGGCGAGCGTGAGGCATGTACCAATAATTGAGCAATGCCAGTTTCCTGTCATTTCCCAAATACGTCGTCGTTGGCCAGGCCGGGATATCACGGAAAGGTCGGAGCAGGTCTCACACATCAGATTATTCACATAAATAGTTATTAATAATGATTGTCATTATCAATAGCACCTGCCTTTCTAATATGCAAATGATAATTATTATTAATAACTATTTATGTGACACAATGCCCTCAAGCGAAGAGCTTAGGCATAGGGGTGATAAATTAAATGAGATTTACATGCGTTGTAGCATGCAAAGAGATTAGTCGTTCCGCAGGTAAAGAGCCGTTCGCATGCCTAGAATTCGCCACGATCCTGCAAGACCAAAGCCGATTGTGGCCGCCAGCGCTAAGGCGACAGTCATGCCAGCATCTAACGACAACCATGTCCATTCCATCCCCATTAAGAACGTAATGACACCCCATGACGCCAAAGATCCAACACCAACAGCGGCAAGTCCTGTGATCAAACCAAGGACGCCGTATTCCAATACAAACATCAGAGCAATCCGTCGACGCGTTGCGCCCAGGACTTTAAAGACAACAGCATCAAAGGTCCGTCGGCGCTGTCCTGCCGCCAGTGCACCTGCCAGCACGATCGCACCCGCAATCACGGTAATACCTGCAACGGATCGGATTGCGCCACCAATACCCTCAAGCAAATCCGCGGCCGCCTGCAAAGCTTCTCGAACCTGCACAGCCGACACGTTATCAAATGCATCAGTCACTGCGCGTTCCAATATTTTCTCTGCGTCAGTTGTCGCGTTCGCCGCCGCGATGTGTGAATGCGGTGCACCTTCCAGGACACCCGGCGATAACACGACAGCGAAATCAAATCGTAGCGATCCCCAGTCGATATCACGAAGTGACGCAATTTCAGCTGTAATCTCACGGCCCAATACATTGATGGTCAAGGTGTCGCCGACATCAACACCAAATCCCCTTGCCAAAGAATCATCGAGGCTGATCATTGGCGGCCCCCTATAATCACTGGCCCACCAGGCACCCGCAGTGATCTGGGTATCTGGTTTCATTTCTGCCGTCGACGTGAATGCCCGGTCCCCACGAAGGGCCCACTGGCTTTCTGGTGGCACATTCTTTGGGTCTGCTGCGACGCCATTAATTTCAACAATACGCCCGCGCACAACCGGCTCACGGATCAATCCAGACACACCATCGATACTTGCGACTATCCTATCAAATTCCGCAACTTGATGGGATTGTATGTCGATAAAGAAATATGCGGGGGCTTCATCAGGTAAACGCTCGGAGATTTGCTTTGAGACGTTACCCTCAATCTGAATAACTGCCACAAGGACGGAAAGTCCCAGACCAAGTGACAGAATAACACCCTGCGCAGCTGAACCCGGACGGTACACATTTGCCAATACGAGACGTAGCAACGCGTTCCCAGGTTTAAAACGACGACTAACCACAATCAACGCGGTACCTGTCAGTCGTAACAGGCCAAAAGTAGCCAACACACCAAGGATGAACCAAAGTGCAAACTTTGGATCTGTTGCCGTCACGAAGACAAGAGCCGCAAGCACAGCAACCCCGGCACCAATCCAGGCCATAAAGAACATCGGTGGACGTTGTGCTAAAGACTGTGCCGCAGCTCGAAATAAATCTCTAGGCGAGACCTGACGCGCACGCCCAATAGGCCACAGCGCTGCCGTGATCGCGATAACCACTCCAAATGCTGCCGCGGCCATAATCGCATTGGGATAAAGTGCTAGCGCGGGCCGAACCGGCAATGTGTCCGCCAATGCGCCTAACAACGCGGCGGGCAAAGTAATCCCGCCGATCACGCCAATAACAATGCCAATAGCCGCAATACAAAGAAGTTGAAGCAGATAGATTGAAACAATCAATTTCGAATCAGCACCTAAGCATTTGAGCGCTGCGATTGTCCGGGTTTTGCTCTCCAAGTATGCGGTCACTGCGCGGGTAATGCCGACACCACCCACCAGAAGCACCGTGTAACCGACAAAACTCATAAACAATGTCAGACGATCTATAAACCGCCGGACACCTGGAGCAGCCTCGTCGGTACCACGAATACGCCAACCTGCATCAGGAAACTTGGTTGTTAAATCCTCGCGCCATGCCTTCGTATTCGTTCCGAATGGAAGCTCAAGTTTATAATAATACCGAATAAGGCTACCAGGCTGGACAAGACCTGTTGCCGCAAGCGCCTTGGTAGAAATCATCAACCGTGGACCAAAATTGACCATACTGGTTACACGGTCTGGCTCTTTATCTATCGTACCTGACACGCGGAATTGTGCCTTACCAACACGAATAAGGTCTCCAATCTGTACACTCATTTTATCCAACAAGTTCGGATCTACCAGTGCGCCTGCAACACCATCACGCATAGCCAACGCGTCCTTGATAGACATAGCCGGTGTGGATTTAAGCATGCCTTCAAGCGGGTACAGATCGTCGACCGCTTTCAACTGAATAAGCGTTCGTTTATCGGTATCGATTGTCGAGATCGCCATCGCGCGCATTCTGATAGATTGGGACACCTTGGTCGCTGTTTGACTAAGATATGCAGATTCTTCCGAGGTCGCAGCACGGTGCACAATGCGAAGCTCAATATCGCCACCAAGCATCTGTTTTGCGTCCGCTCGGAGACCGCCGATGATGGCAGAACTTGACCATCCAACCGCCGCAATCGCGCCCACGCCAAGTGCCAGGCATGCCAAAAACACGCGAAAGCCCTTAAGGCCACCACGAAGTTCACGGCGCGCCAAGCGCCAAGCGAGAGAAAAATTCTTCATATAAATGGCCTAGTCCGCTGCCGCATCGACGGCACTTTGATCGGCAACAATCCGCCCGTCAGCAATCGAAATACGTCTCGCACACCGATCCGCCAAGCGCATCTCATGGGTCACCATCACAAGCGTCGTCCCATTACGTTGATGCGTATCGAACATTAAATCCATGATCTTCTCGCCAGTTTCGCCATCAAGATTTCCTGTTGGCTCGTCTGCGAGAATGAGGGCTGGCTTTGGCGCCAACGCACGCGCCAGCGCGACACGCTGTTGCTCGCCACCTGATAATTGACCCGGGTAATGCGTAAGACGATGGCCGAGGCCAACTTCAACCAAGGCCTCTTCAGCGCGGGGGAAAGGGTCATTTCGGCCACTCAACTCAAGCGGCAATGCAACGTTTTCGAGTGCCGTCATATTTGGAATTAAATGAAAGTCCTGGAATACGATGCCAATCGTTTCACCTCGAACACGGGCGAGTGCGTCTTCACTCAAACCATCAAATGTCGCATCGCCAAGGCGAACAGACCCCTTGGTGGCACGCTCAAGTCCGGCCAAAATCATGAGCAAAGAGGTTTTACCGGACCCAGATGGCCCAACGATACCCACGGTCTCTCCATGCCCGACGTGAAGGTCGACACCCCTTAAAATTTCAACGGGTCCCGCATCGCTTGATAATGTCAGTTCAACGTCATTAAGCTGAATTAATGGAGATTTTTTCGCCGTCATATTCAATTCCGATTTTTCATGCGAATATAGCATATATAAGTCGAGAGCAATCACGATGGAGCCCAATTATTCTTATGGATATGCGCCAATTTACACGTAATTCAATGCACGGTCTTGTGATCGCGCTTTGCCTTACATTTACAACTCTTACGGCTCAAGCGAAGAGTCCAATCACTCTTGTTGTCTTCGGTGACAGTTTAAGCGCGGGATACGGCTTGGAGAAACAATACGCATTTCCAACGCGCCTAAATATCGCGCTCAATCAGAAGGGTCATACCGTCAAAGTTATAAACGCTGGCGTATCTGGTGACACCACCGCAGGAGGCCGTGCGCGGCTGGAGTGGACTTTAGGAAATAATGTTGATGCCGTCATATTGGAACTGGGTGCCAATGATGCACTCCGTGGCCTGGGCACCGAGCAGGCATATAAAAATTTGGCAGGTATTCTAAAGATTCTCGCAGACAGGGGCATTCCGACCTTGCTTGCTGGCATGCATGCCCCACCCAACATGGGTGAGGATTATGGCAAAAGCTTCGACGATATTTTCAAGCGCCTCAACAAAGAATTTGATGTCATCTTCTATCCATTCTTTTTAGACGGCGTGGCTGCAAATCCAGCGCTAAACCAGGAAGACGGCATCCATCCAAACCCGGCAGGCGTTGATGTGCTTGTTGAGCGTATTCTTCCAGATGTCGAAGCTTTACTGAAACGCGTCGGCAACGCCTCATAATTTTTGATGCGGCGCAGCAGGATTACCGTGGTGGTGGTGCGATCACATCTTCATATTTTGGCCGTGTCATAATCCGACCCGTATGCTCAAAAACATCTAGGGCGGCTTCGTACGCAGGCTTTGTTATGTCGACATGCGGGGTCCAGTTACCTAGCTTCTGATAGTACGCAATCGTTGAACCCAGAACAGACCGATGGGTATCAGGGAAATAGCTCGCAAGAGAATGTGCCACCTCGTCTGCTGGATTTGAGATCAACCAACTACGTGCATTCGCATAAGCGCGGGTGAACGCTTTCGCCATATTAGTTTCAAGCCATTCACGCGTTGCAGCCAACGACGAGAACGCACATGGGCCAATCGCAGGACCAACGGCCGCAACAATATGTCCGGCACCATCATATTCGAGCTGTTGAGGGGCAGGTCCCTGAAGGTGAATATAATCACCCTTGCCTTCTTTGAAGGCATTGATCATCTCGGCACCGCTGCCGGCATTTACGATCTGCAGCTTCTCGAAATCCAGTCCCTGTTTAAAGCAGGCATACTTAAACATTGATAACGGCTGAACACTTGTCTGATCAACAATCACTTTTGCACCGTTCAGTTTATCCCAGGAAAATGACGGATCTACTTGCTGAGATGCCAGAAAGAATCCATCCATTTCATTCACTTGCGCGAAATGAACTTCGGGTGGTGTTAATCCTTTTGCCAGTGCAAGAAAGCCCTGAGAGGGCGCCGACTGGACAACATGCGCCGATCCATCGACCAATGCATCAACAGCGGACGTGCCAACAGCTGAATTTGACCATTCATGATCAAGGCCCTCCGCTTTTAGAAAGCCACCGGCCATCGTTACGATAAGAGGACTATAGAATGCAGAAAATCTTGAAAACTGAATATTAATTTTCGACACGGCTGGAATACCTCATAAAATGCTACGAACGTATTGAAGAATAACAGAATAATACACTAAAATTCTCGAAGTGCCAGATTGTGTTCAAGCATATCGGGTCGACACGGGAATAGAAATAAAGGGCAGCACGTGGAACTTTTTGTGACGAAGAACTCTCCTTACGCACGTATTGTACGCGTCGTTACCTACGAGCTGGACATTGAAGACAGCATAACCGTCAGTCATGCAAAAACACGTAAGGCTGACAGTCCGTATTACACAATTAATCCATCTGGCCGCGTTCCCTATCTTGTTTCTGACGACGGCATCGGCATCGAAGGTACGGATACAATTTGTGAATATCTTTGCGCTGCTTCCAAAAACTCGCTTTGGTCATATCCAAATGGCGACGATGGCTGGACGCTGCGCCGATTGCATAGTTTAGCGCACAGCAGTCTGGAAGGACTTAGCGTCTGGTTGCGTGAAACGCATCGCCCTAAGAACGAGCAATCATCGACCATTATTGAGCATGAACGGGCACGTGCATTTAGATTACTTGGAGAGTGGGAGCGTTCAATAACCGACCCCTTGATGAGCGGTGAGCTTAATCGGGCACAGATCACACTTTTCTGCGCCCTTGGTATTGAAAAATTCCTACCAGAATTTGAGTGGCGTGGCGCACATCCGGCCTTGCACGCGTATATGAACCGACAAGCAAACCGCAGCAGTTTTTTCAACACTGATGAGACAAATTTTTAGTCCCAGTACCATCCCTATTAAGAGAATCAATATGTTATGATGACTGCATGAAATCAAAGGATGTTAATAATGGTTCGGTTAGCACGGATATCCGTGCACGACGTAAAAATCGCGCCATCTCCTTAACTGAATTTGCAGAAAGCCTGAATCGATCCATTGGGTTTATCAGTCAAATTGAACGTTGTCTATCAAGCCCCTCGATCAATGACCTGCGTGTTATTTCAGATTTTTTAGGCATGCCTATTTGTTTATTTTTTGGTGATAATTCAACACCACCAACCTATTGAAGATATAGAATAACAGAATGACCCGTAAAACCACCTCATCGTCAGCAGACCCACTCGTGTGTGATTTTACGGGTGGCACCGTTTTGCATCGCTTTAAATACGGCGGTGGTCGTGGCCAGTCACTGCCAAAAGCCGTGGGTATGCGTGGTGGGAAAACACCAAAGGTCGTTGATGCAACGGCTGGTCTTGGTCGAGACGCATTCTTGCTCGCATCTTTAGGTGCAGAGGTAACGCTGATTGAGCGGTCTCTGGAAATGTTCAATCTCTTGAATGATGGGATCAGCCGCGCCCGAGATGCGGGAGGCGACGTTGCAGAAGTCATCGCACGCATGACGTTAATTCATGGCGATGCAAAAGACTTGCTGCCCGATCTCTCACCCGAGGTCGTCCTGGTTGACCCCATGCACCCGCCCCGCAAAAAATCTGCCCTCGTCAAAAACGAGATGCGCCAGATACGCGAGATCGTTGGCACCGACGAGGATAGTCTTGAGCTGATGCAGGTCGCATTATCAACAGCGTCAAACCGCGTGGTTTTAAAATGGCCTCTCCGCGCCGACCCCATGGACGGGATCGGCCCGTGCTCACATCAGATCCTAGGGAAATCAACGAGATACGATGTCTTTATGATTACTTGAGAAAAGACACAGCACTTCACTTAAACGTCGAGGTTGGCGACTTTCAGCGCGTTAGCCTGGATAAATTCGCGGCGCGGTTCAACAACATCACCCATCAAGGTTGAGAAGACTTCTTCTGCCTCGTCGACGTGATTGACGCGTACTTGCAATAGTGAGCGCGCTTCTACGTCCAGCGTTGTTTCCCAAAGCTGCTCGGGGTTCATTTCGCCCAAGCCCTTATAGCGGTTGATCGAGATCCCTTTGCGGCCAAGTTCCGTAACTTTATCAACCAAAGATACCGGTCCTGTAATTGGATGACTTTTATCTTTGTTTTCCAAAGTTCCATGCTTCGCATAATTTTTCTGTAATCGGCCTGCGATTTCATCCAACTGACGCGCATCTTTTGAGCGCATAATCGCACCATCAATCACATGCGTTTCCTCGACACCGCGCAACATGCGGGTAAAGCCAAGACCACCGTCATCAAGAACACGACCTTCCCAGCCGCGCTCATGCTCAGATGACAGTGCATCCAGCCGCTTCGCAATAACGTCAGCTGCCGCTTTACCGTTGTCAGAATTCGTTAGGATTTCTGGATTAAGCGCCCCCAAAATAGCTGCCTGTTCAAGGATTGATAACGGCACATGGTTTGATAGATGCTCAAGCAACATCTTCACATAGCGTGCTTCTTCAGCAAGTTTACGAAGGTCAGGACCAGCGATCTGCTCCCCCTCGAAATTAACAAATACGCCACCTTCATCAATGGCCGTTTCGAACAAATAGTTCTCAAGCTCACGGTCACCTTTTAGATACACCTGTGAGCTACCCCGCTTGGCACGGTAAAGCGGCGGCTGCGCAATATAGAGGAAACCACGCTCAATCAGTTCAGGCATTTGTCTAAAGAAGAACGTCAGCAACAATGTTCGAATGTGGCTTCCGTCAACATCAGCGTCAGTCATGATGATGATTTTATGATACCGGCACTTGTCGACGTTGAAATCTTCACGCCCGATCCCCGTGCCTAATGCCGCAATCAATGTCCCGATTTCGGCCGAGCTCAGCATTTTATCAAATCGCGCGCGCTCAACGTTCAGAATTTTACCACGCAGTGGCAAGATCGCCTGGAAACCACGTTCACGGCCCTGCTTTGCAGAACCACCAGCGCTGTCTCCCTCCACAATAAATAATTCAGCTTTTGCAGGATCGCGCTCTTGGCAATCTGCAAGTTTTCCTGGGAGCGAATTAATGTCCAGCGCGCCCTTACGGCGTGTCAGTTCACGCGCTTTACGTGCAGCTTCACGTGCCGACGCCGCATCAACAATCTTCATCAGAACTTTCTTGGCTTCAGCCGGGTTTTCTTCAAACCACTGGTCCAAACCTGCACTCACAAGATTTTCAACAACAGGACGAACTTCTGAAGATACGAGCTTGTCCTTTGTTTGAGATGAGAATTTTGGATCCGGCACTTTGACCGACAAAATACACGTTAGTCCTTCACGAGCATCATCACCGGTTACAGTGACTTTCTCTTTTTTAGGAACAAGACCCGACGTCATATAGTTATTGATCTGACGTGTCAGTGCACCCCGGAAGCCAGCTAAGTGTGTTCCGCCATCACGCTGAGGAATGTTGTTGGTAAAGCACAACATTGTCTCGTGATAACTATCATTCCATTGCATTGCGACCTCAACGGTCATTCCGTCTTTTTCACCGATTAATGGTAGTGGTTCAGAAATAACCGCTGCTTTAGAGCGATCGATATATTTCACAAACTCAACAAGGCCACCTTCATAATGCAGGTCAATGACGACTTGTTCTGGGTTACGATCATCGACGAGTTGCAAAGCCACACCCGAGTTCAAAAATGCCAATTCACGCAGGCGATGCTCAAGCGTTGAAAGACTATATTCCGTCTGCGTAAACGTCTCAGAAGACGCGTGGAATGTGATGATTGATCCACTCAGCGGGCTGCCATCTTCGGTAGGAGGTGCATCACCAATGACTTCCAACGGGGCAACGGCTTCGCCGTTCTCAAAGCGGATATAATGTTCTTTGCCTTCACGGTAGATTTTAAGTTCTAGCCAATCTGACAAAGCGTTCACAACTGACACACCAACGCCGTGCAATCCACCAGAAACCTTATATGAGTTTTGGTCGAACTTACCGCCAGCATGAAGTTGCGTCATGATCACTTCAGCTGCTGACACACCTTCTTCAGCGTGAATGTCGACAGGAATCCCTCGACCGTTATCTGAAACAGATACAGATTCATCAGCATTTAACGTCACCTTCACGAGATCACAATGGCCCGCCAACGCTTCGTCAATCGCATTGTCCACAACCTCGTAGACCATGTGATGCAAACCAGAGCCATCGTCGGTGTCACCGATATACATACCGGGACGTTTACGAACAGCGTCGAGACCACGTAATACCTTGATCTGATCAGCGCCATAAACGGCAGGATCCGCATCTTCTGGGACCTCTGCTGCCACTTGATCTTTGGTTTCGTTTTCTGTTTCTTCGCTCATGCTCAAATTGCTCTCAGTTTCTGTGTGTCTTCAGTTAAATGTTGGTCTGGCGAATTGCACCGTCAGCCACATCAAAAAATCCTGCGCAACCGCGCATTCCGTCAAACAGGACTGGATCCGTCCCGGTCAACCAGGCTTGCGTGCCTAAAGTATCGATCAGATCAAACAATGCCTGCCGGCGTTCTTGATCTAGGTGTGCCGCGACTTCGTCCAAAAGCAGTACCGGGCATCGTCCCTGCTCAACCGCTTGCATACGCGCGTGGGCCAGAACCAAACCGATCAATAACGCTTTTTGCTCGCCCGTCGAACATGATCCAGCCTCGCGCGCTTTCGTGCGGTGGCGGACATCCAAATCCGTTCGATGTGGACCACTATGCGTCCGGCCATCTGCTGCATCCTGACCTCGGTCCGCCAACAGTTGCGCCCGAAATCTCTCTTCTGCAGCCAAAGCTGGCCCTTCATCAAGCCATGCTTCAGGACCACCAACCAGCGCTAAATCCGAACTCGGAAATGGCCCTGTGCCGTCGTCAATAAAAGCAATCAATCGGCCAACCATATCCCGCCTCGCAGCAGCAACGGCCATGCCTTTTTCAGCCATTGTCTCTTCTAACGCATCAAGCCAACCAGCGTCGGCGCGCAAACCACGATCAGATAATAATCGTGCCCGCTCGCGCATCGCCTGCTCATAAGCGCTTACCCGCCCCACATGCGCAGGGTCCGCAGCATAAACGAGACGATCCAGAAACCGGCGTCGACCGCCCGGCCCTTCAATAAACAACCCATCCATCTGAGGCGTCAGCCAAACCACCGCAACGTGCTCACTAAGCACGGCTTGTGAGCGCTCAGTCTCGCCATCAACACGAACGATACGACGATCTCGAACACCTATCGCATCTGGGTCGAGACCCGTGCCAAGATCAACACAGTCATCGCCCTGTCCAAGTCGCGCAGCAACCGCCCAACAGCGCGACGGATCAACAGCCTCATCATGCGAGTCAGACCGGGTCACTTCAGAAAGCTTGGCTCGGCGCAATCCTCGCCCAGGTGCCAGAAATGAGATCGCTTCGAGAATGTTTGTTTTACCAGCGCCATTAGCACCCGTGAGCACAACGTTTTGCGTATTGGGCTCAATCCGGGCATACGTATAATTTCTAAAATTTGTCAGCGTCAAACGGGCAACAGCCGAATTTCTGGTCGTCGCATCACTTGGCCTCGGCGACAACGCCGAGTGCGGAGAAGTTGAAATGGCAGCAATGCCTGTCAAAATTGGCTGTCCACGCTATGGCTCATCAGACCCGCATCGGCATGAGCACATAGATCGTACCCGTGTCATTCGCCCCACGAATAATTGTCGGAGATGCCGCATCGGCGAGCACAAATGTTGCTGTCTCGCTATCCAGTTGACGTGCAATATCCAAAAGATAAGCCGAGTTAAAGCCGATTTCGATCACATCCGCGCCGTAGGTAATTTCGACGTCTTCTTGCGCCGTGCCGTTCTCTGGGCTTGATGCAGACAACGACAATGTATCGCCATTGATTGTCAGCTTTACCGCACGCGACTTTTCAGAAGAGATCGCCGATACACGGTCGACGGCATCAGTTAGAGCCTTGCGATCAACAACCATTTCTTTGTCGTTGTTCACCGGGATCACGCGCTGATAATCCGGGAACGTGCCATCGATCAGTTTTGACGTCAGCACAGCGTCATCGAATGCAAATTTGATTTTGGCTTCAGACAATGAAATCTCAACATCGTCACCGGTTTCATCAATGAGTTTGCGAATTTCACCAACAGTTTTACGCGGTACGATCACGCCAGGCATACCCGCTGCACCTTCAGGGAGGGGCATCTCAACGCTTGCAAGTCGGTGTCCATCAGTCGAGACCGCACGCAAAACATCCGTGCCATCACGATTAAAGACGTGAACATAGATACCATTGAGGTAATACCGTGTCTCTTCAGTAGAAATGGCGAAGCGCGTACGATCGATCAACTCACGAAGGCCTGCTGCAGCTAAAGAAAACGTATGGCCATATTCGCCGCCAGACATAACCGGGAAATCTTCGGTTGGCAGGCATGAGAGCGTAAAGCGAGACCGTCCGGCACGAATGGTCAGCTTACCGTCACCCGGTGCTTCTAATTCAACCTGAGCGCCATCTGGCAATTTACGGACAATTTCAAAGAACGTCAGCGCAGGAGCTGTTGTCGCACCCGGCGTTGAAATATTTGCCGCAACCTTCTCAACAATGTCGAGATCCATATCTGTCGCATTGAGTGAAAGCATATCGCCATCAGCTTCAATTTTTACATTCGACAAAATGGGGATCGTATTACGCCGTTCAACAACGCTTTGCACGTGCCCGAGAGAGCGCAAGAGGTCTGTCCGTTCAATCGTAAGTTTCATACCTTAAACCTGTATCCCTTGTGTAAGCCTGTCCCAATCGGGGCCAAGCGACAGCTTAATTCAATCGCCTTGAAAATCGCGGAGAATGACCAGAAAAAGCCATGTCCAGAGGCATTGCCTCACCTTCGCAAAAGGCGTTGTTAAGTATAACAGACGTTAACCATGACCCAAGCGTTTTAACGGCATAAGCCTCGCCCATTTGGACGCCAAAAACATCATTTAAATCAATGGGTTAAAATTCAATTTTATGCAGGAAGCAGATGTTATGAGGTTAACCCTCTAACATACGACGCAAAAGCTCGATATCTTCTGCGAATCCAGTGTCCAATCCCTTGAGCTCATCGACTTTTTTCACGGCATGCATCACGGTGGTATGATCTCGCCCACCAAACTTTCGGCCAATCTCAGGGAGCGAACGCGCCGTTAATTGTTTGGCCAAATACATTGCAACCTGACGCGGCCTCGCTACCGAGCGAGCACGACGCGCAGAGTGCATATCGGAAAGACGGATATTAAAGTGATTCGCGACCTGTTTCTGAATTTCTTCGATGGTCACACGGCGATCATTAGCCCTCAGCAGGTCATGAAGCACGTCTTGCGTGGCCTCGATGGAGATTTCACGACCAATGAGCTGAGCGTGCGCGACAACGCGGTTTAGGCCGCCCTCAAGCTCGCGTACATTCGATGTTATCTTATGCGCCAAGAATTCCATCACCTTTGATGGAATTTCCGCACGCATTTGCGCTGCTTTAGATTGCAAGATACCAAGACGTAGCTCGTAGGTCGTCGCATGAATATCAGCCACCAGGCCACAGTTAAGCCTGGAAATCAGACGCTCTTCCATGCCGACCAGGTCAGATGGAGACTTATCTGCGGAGATAACGATCTGGCGGCCCTGATCTACCAACGCATTAAAAGTATGGAAGAATTCTTCCTGCGTTGATTCTTTGCCAGCAATAAATTGAACATCATCAATCATCAGAACATCGACGGACCGGAACTGGTCCTTGAAATCCATCGTTGTACTTTCGCGGATGGCTTGCACAAACCGATGCATGAATTTTTCTGCTGATAGATAAAGAACCGTGCGTTCAGGGGTCGTTTGGCGGATATGCCAAGCGATACCATGCATCAAGTGCGTTTTACCAAGCCCAACGCCACCATACAAAAACAGCGGGTTAAACGGTACGCTCTCGGCCTCAGCAATCCGCCGTGCGGCGGCATATGCGAATTCGTTTGGCTTACCGACAACAAAATTATCGAATACAAACCTTGAATCAAGCGCAGCGCTCATGCCTTGACGCTCAGCCGACATATTGCGGCTGGCTTCATTAACAGGCTGCGTCTGACGACGTATACCTTCGCGCGGCTGCCCCGGCGCCCGGTCACTGCGAACAGAAACTTCAAGGGATGCGATCTCAAGTGATTCAGATTGCCATAATGTTGCGATACGCTCAGCGTAATGGGCGACAACCCAGTCACGCATAAACCGTGTAGGCACGGTTACATGGACAACACCATTTTCAATGCTTCGGATTTTGATCGGCTTGATCCAACTTTGAAAAGCGGCTTCACCAATCTCACCCCGAAGCTGATCGTTTACAGTATTCCATTGTGCGGCAATGACGTCCTGATCCATTTCATTTGAATCTTCGCCTTTGTGTGATGTTGTGCCCATTGACGTCGCGTCTATCATTCTTCGTCAGCCCCCCCGCAAATAGGCAATCATCAAAAGATTCCAGTAATCGGAACCAAATTCATTTTTCAGTCATCAAGCAAAATTCAGCATGCATATTTCAAAAAAGAAAAGCACCAGAACCTAATTGCTCAAATGACCTCCTGATAAAACTGCGTGCAGACTTTGCACATATTCAAAAACTGATTCAATAGAGTGAAAACAACAGCCTAAGATATCATTTCAAAGCCGAAACATTCGAATTTTGATGGTGCTCGCCTAGAAATAAGCCGACCAAAAACGATAACTCGTCGCGTCACTCGCCCCCTTAACTTGAAGCGATATTACGGAGCTCAAAGGCTACTGACAACATGATCGAAAAGGGAACAACGCAAATAAAATGAAATAAACAACTTGACTCTTGTTACCTGATTGAAAGTTCTAAACTTTTGCTTGAAGCCATGGTGATCAATGGTTTAAGGGGCTATTCTACATCTCGTATGTCAACGCACATGCATACGCTAAAGACGCGAAAAAGCCGCATGCTCGAAAGTTTGCGGCTTATCAATACGTTGTCCGTAACAGCAGATGGAATGCGTTAAGCAGCCATTGCTTTAATGCGACGTGACAGACGTGAAATTTTACGCGCTGCAGCATTTGCAGGCACCACGGCTTTTTGTGCGCCACGGTGGATCAGCGGCTGCGCAAATTGAAGCGCGCTTTGTGCTGCGGACTTGTCGCCGCCAGCAATCGCCTCTTCGACCTTACGTACTGCAGAACGAATAGCGCTCAAACGAGCACGGTTAACGTCCGTACGTGTAGCTGTTTGACGAATACGCTTTTTAGCGGATGCACTGTTAGCCATCTCAAAAACCTCATAATTCAGACCCGGAACCCTTGGGACCGAGAGGGTATATATATAGGTCCTGAGGCAACGTCAAGTAACCGTTGCCTACCTTTATTTACCTTTAATAGGGCTTATAGAAAAACGAATGATCGCCCCGCCATCAACATCTTCAGTAATATCGAACTCAAGACGCTCACTTTCTCGCTCAAAAACGCCAGTATCCGCGGCAACCCAGCCGAGTTGCGGCAACACATTGTCATAAAATTGAACGACATCGAACGGCTTAATATTGCCTCGGGCTTCAGCCTCAATAATCCGGCCACCAGCAGCCTCAAAGGTCACAGCCGCATTCTCATTTTCAATCAACCCATCGATAAGCGGCAGGTCTTCAATCACTGAAACGAACTGATCGGCCGCATCAGCCGGGACGGCTAACGCAAAAACTAAAACCAGAGAATAAACAAATGCACGGATCATGATCTTGGTTCTAACACTAGCGTTGGCGTTTGGCACAATAAAAAGTCGAACGGCCGCCTTGGACAAACTGCTGCACCGTTTTCTCGCAATCACAGCCAGGGCATTTCTCGCCTCCACGGCCATATACAGCGAACCGATGTTGGAAGTATCCTAATTCACCAGATGTCTGGCGATGGTCACGGAGAGATGACCCACCAGCCTCAATGGCCTCGCTTAATACATCGCGAATAGCCGTTGCCAATCGCTCAGCCCGCACACCTTTGACTGTCTTAGCCATACGACGAGGGGAAATGCCTGCACGGTAAAGTGCTTCGGAGGCATATATATTGCCAACTCCAGCAACAACGTGCTGATCAAGGATCGCGACTTTAATGGCAGAACGCCGATCACCCAGTGCATTTGCCAACGCCTGACCATCAAAAGCGTTCGAAAGCGGCTCAGGCCCAATATCAGCGAGTAATTTATGTGTTGGGGCCTCATCTTCATGGAATAAGTCCATAAATCCAAAGCGCCTGGGGTCATTATATCTAACAGTCACGCCAGTATCGGTAACAAGCTCGACATGATCGTGCTTCTCAAGCGGGGGCGGCGCGTCTTTATAAACGCGAAAGCGCCCTGACATGCCTAAATGCGAAAGCAGAATTAAACCGCCTGATAGCCGTATCAGTAAATACTTTGCGCGCCGGTCCACATTTATAATATGTCTATCTTTGAGCTTCTCACCCAAATCGATCGGCAGTGGAAATCGCAAATCTGGCCTGAAGGCTTCAGCCTTTGCGATAATCGTGCCTTCAAGTACAGGTGTGAGACCACGTCGAACCGTCTCAACTTCGGGTAATTCAGGCATATAAATTCAATTCCAAAAAGCAACATTTTGTGCATCGCAAACGTAGCGCACCCGGCAACGTTAAGCTATTGTACAACCATGACTAAACAAAATCACACAAACGAGACTGCTGAAACTGTTTCTTTTGGTTTCAAGGATGTCTCTGCAGACGAAAAAACCGGCATGGTCCACGACGTCTTTGCGTCCGTGGCAAGCAAGTATGATTTCATGAATGATTTGATGAGCCTTGGTGTTCATAGGTTATGGAAATCTGCAATGTTGGATTGGCTGGCACCGCGCGCTGATCTCCGCATGGTCGATGTCGGCGGCGGTACTGGCGATATCACTTTTCGCTGGCTGGAACGTAGCGGCGGGCCTGTAAATGTCGTGGATTATTCACCTGAAATGATCGGCGTCGGCCGAGACCGCGCCATCGACAAAGGTATTCTAAACGGCATCACATGGAGCGTTGGCAACGCCGAAGCGCTCCCTCTGCCAGACAATTCTGTTGATGTTTACGCCAGCGCTTTTTGTCTGCGAAATGTCGCGCGCCTCGACAAAGCATTAAGCGAAGCACGCCGTGTTCTTAAACCTGGCGGTCATTTTCTATGTCTCGAGTTTTCCAAACTCATTATTCCTGCCCTTGAGGACGCCTATGACGCTTGGTCATTTAAAGTTTTACCTGCAATGGGCGAGCGGGTAGCAGCTGACCGGGAGTCATATATATATCTTGCTGAAAGTATTCGCCGGTTCCCGGACCAGGATACTTTTGCTGGCATGATTGCAGACGCTGGTTTAGATCAAATCAAGGTCCAGAACTTGTCTGGCGGCATTGCTGCCATGCATTCTGCCTGGCGCATTTAGGGCTTGATTGCTGATGTTTCGTTCTCTCCGGCATATTCGCCGCCTCTTATCTTTAGCACGCCTTTTGGCACGCCATGATGCGTTGTTCGCTTTAGAGATGGCAGGGGTTTCGCCAGCACTCTTAAAAGTAGCTGGCATTGGCGTAACCATTGATTCAGAAGGACGCTTCGGCCAACGCCTCGCCCGTGCAATGAACGAAGCCGGCCCAAGTTTTATTAAACTCGGCCAAGCACTCTCAACGCGGTCAGACCTTTTGGGAGAAGAGCTAAGTGAAGACCTGTCTTCACTGCAAGATAACCTGCCTCCATTCTCAAGCACAGAAGCCCATCAAACCATTGAAGACGAACTTGGTGCTTCCGTTGACGAATTATTTGCGGCGTTTGATGACACGCCAATTGCCGCCGCTTCTATTGCGCAAGTTCACTTCGCAGAAACACATGATGGTCGCAAAGTTGCTGTTAAAATTCTGCGGCCAGGCATCGAAGAAAAATTTGATGCTGACGTAGATTTGTTGCGGTGGATTGCTGAAATCGCAGAACGCACACAACCCCAGCTACAACGTCTGAAGCCACGTGCATCAATCGAAACGCTCGCTGAAACGGTTGAGCTTGAGATGGACCTGCGGTTCGAGGCCGCAGCAGCTGCGGAGTTACAGGAAAATTTCGCCAACGACCCTGACTTTAAAGTCCCTGATGTCGATTGGCAGCTAACTGCGCGCCGCGTTATGACAACAGAGCGGCTCATCGATGGCATCCCGCTTGATGACAAAGAAGCCATTGAGGCTGCAGGCCTGGATCCTGTTGAAATGCTGACGAAAGCCGCTTCCGCATCATTTAGGCAGGTTTTCCGCGATGGCTTTTTCCATGCCGATACGCACCCAGGCAATATGTTTACCATGCCGGATGGCAGGGTTGCAGTTGTCGACTTTGGTATCATGGGCCGCCTTGACCTCAGGACACGAAGGCACGTGGCTGAGATGCTTGTGTCATTCCTTAACCGGGATTTTCGTCGTGTTGCAGAAATTCACTTCGAGGCGGGCTGGATTCCAAAGGACAAGTCTGTCGATAGCTTCACGCAAGCCTGCCGCTCAATCGCTGAACCCATTCTAGATAAACCCCAAAACGAAATTTCGATTGCTCGCTTACTTGCGCAGTTATTCCAGATCACCGAGACGTTCCAGATGGAAACCCAGCCACAACTTTTGTTACTACAAAAGACAATGTTAGTTGCTGAAGGAACCGCACGGCGATTGGCACCGGATGCCAATATGTGGTTCCTCATCCGCCCCATCATCGAGGAGTGGGTGATTACCAACTTGGGCCCCGAAGCCAAAGTCCGGGATGCCATTCAGAACTTACAAGAAACCCTCGAGCGGCTTCCTGATATGGTCGCCAGTGTAGAGCGCGGGTCGCAGATGCTTGCTGAGGGAAATATTAAATTACATCCAGACACTATTCGCGCACTCCGCGGAGAAGACGGCACTTCTAGTCGCACGCCACAGGTGTTCTGGCTCGTTGCTTTTGCTTTATTGATTGGGTTTATCGTCGCTGTCCTGGATTAACCTTGGTCATCACCGTCCTTGGTAACGACATGCTCAAAAGGCTTGAGCCGCAGTTTGGTTCGATGATCTTCAGGCCCCGTCTCTCCTTCAGGCGTATATCCCCGGTAATAATCCTTTTGCCATTTTTGATTTCTGGCATCGGTGTCCAGTGACTTTAAATCTGCATTAAAGGTATTCCGGCTTTCAGACCAAAGCGTGTGGCTGGCCTTAATATCAGGTGCTGAATTGAACTCTCGAATTTCAGGTTCCACGTGCTCTAGCATTTCACGCCCCATCGGGAATATGTGGCAAAATGGCTCACCCTTCTCAAACCGAATAGGTGTATCTGGGCGGGTAAATAACCAATTCATCGTGAACGTATACGGGGACCAGTCTGTCTCAATGACACCGGCAAGCGCTTGGATTGCATCTTTTGGCCGGTTGATTGGCCCTTGCGCCATCAGGCTTAGGCCGGGTTCAGTTTGAAACAAATAGCCCACATGGAATGTTAAGATACCTGAGCCAAAATGGGTCATTGGCATCAAGCCTTCATCCTCAGACGTTATTTGAATATTGTCCTTAGCCGGACCGCCATTCCAGACTGCTTCAAATGCGACCGGCGAACAAAGTTCCCAGCCGTGCGCATTGGCAATCGTTAATGGCAGGCATCGATACCCATAGGCTTCTGGCAATGCATCCATCCACGCGCGACCAGTTGGCGCAGGCCTCAACTCGGGGGGATGCTGAACTGTTGGATAGGCAATCAGTTTCAATACATTGGTCCTTTAGAATAGCACTATCCTAACCGAGCGAGGCTTGTGCTTAAACCATACTTTACCAAACACCAGTGACTTGGTTTTGATTGCGGAATCTTGCCCAATACACTATCTACATATCGGTTTAGTGTTTTAATAATTTAATACAGTGTAAATTGCGGAGCCGTATATCATGCAAGGCAAACGGGTTCTCCTGATCGTCAGCGGTGGCATCGCAGCGATCAAAATTCCTGAAGTCATTCGCAGCATACGCAAATTGGGCGGGAGCGTGCGCTGTGTGTTGACCAAAGGCGGGGAACAATTTGTCACCCCATTGAGCTTGGCCGCACTATCTGAAGACAAAGTCTATACAGACCTTTTCTCTCTGACTGACGAAAGCGAGATGGGGCATATCAAACTATCGCGTGATGCGGATGTCTTGATGGTCGCACCTGCCAGCGCCGATATTCTTGCTAAATTGGCTGCAGGTCTGGCGAACGATCTCGCCTCCACCGTTTTACTTGCGACCGACAAACCGGTTATTTGCGTTCCATCCATGAACGTTCGGATGTGGGAACACATGGCGACGCAGGCAAATGTCCAAACCCTTGAAGCACGAGGCGTGACATTCATTGGCCCTGTCGAAGGTGATATGGCATGTGGCGAGTACGGTATGGGCCGCATGGTTGAGCCCGCTGAGATCATCCAGGGCTTAAAAGCCTTTTTCTATGATACGCCGCGCCCCCTTTGCGGACGCCATGCGATCGTAACCAGTGGCCCAACGTTTGAGCCCATTGATCCCGTGCGCTACATCGCCAATAGGTCGAGCGGCAAGCAAGGGCATGCAATTGCCGCAGCCCTCAGCGATCTTGGATGCCGTACAACGCTGATCACAGGACCAACAAATCTTGCTGACCCGGTCGGGTGTGACGTGATTCAAATTGAAACAGCCCATGAAATGCTGGCAGCGACTGAAGCCGCTTTGCCTGCTGACATCGCTGTTTTCGCAGCGGCCGTTGCTGATTGGCGCACATCTGGCGAGGCCCAAGAAAAAATAAAAAAACAGCCGGGCGCAACACCGCCAAGCCTTAATATGGTTGAGAACCCGGATATCCTTAAAACCGTATCCGCATCTGGAAATTCACGCCCAACACTTATTGTCGGCTTTGCAGCTGAAACCAATGACGTCCTGACGAATGCCAGCGAGAAACGCGCCCGAAAGGAATGTGACTGGATCGTTGCGAACGATGTATCGCCTGAGACTGGAACATTTTCTGGCGACAACAATACCGTGCACCTGATAACGGACGGCGCTGTCGAAGATTGGCCGCGCATGACCAAGACTGACGTAGCCAAGCAGTTGGCCGGACGTATTGCACATTACTTCGAGGCCGCTGAATGACATCTGTTAACGTTGATATTATCCGACTTCCGCATGGGAGCGATCTTGCGTTGCCTTCATACGCAACGTCTCAAAGCGCAGGCATGGATTTGTTATGCGCCGAAGTCGCTGAAATCAGCATTGCACCAGGTTCTCGAGCGATGATCGCCACCGGGATTGCCATTCAATTGCCAGACGGCTTTGAAGCGCAGGTTCGCCCTCGCTCCGGCTTGGCGGCCAAACATGGCGTCACAGTACTGAACAGCCCCGGCACCATTGATGCGGATTACCGGGGCGAGATCAAAGTGACCTTGATAAATTTAGGGGATGAGCCGGTGACTTTTGCGCGGGGGGATCGTATTGCGCAAATGGTCATAGCACCGGTGACACAAGCAACCTGGTCAGAAGTGGAGTCACTCGAAGAAAGTGACCGCGGATCTGGTGGATTTGGGTCGACCGGCACAAAGGGATAAGACGGGGGAAAACCAAAAAATGTTACGCATTACAAAGAAAATGCTATTTGCGATCGAGGCCGTTCTAGACATTGCTTACCACGCCGGGTCTGAACCTGTGCAAAGCCGTGAAATCACGCGCCGCCAAGGCATTCCGCAACGCTATTTGGAACAGGCCTTACAACACCTGGTCCGTGACGATATTCTGGTTGGCGTTCGTGGACCACGCGGCGGTTATCGATTAGCGCGTGAGCGTCGGCGTATTCATGTCGGAGATATTGTTCGTTCGGTTCGAAAAATGGAAACCGGTGATGATCCACTGCAAAATGAAGATGGCTCTGATCTTGGTCAAAAGGTCGTCCGCCCACTTTGGTCGCTTATTCAAGACGATGTCATGAAACGCCTAGACGCAACAACGATTGACGACCTTTGCAACGCCGCAATCGAAACTGGCATCGAAAGTGAAGGTCGGAAGAATTTGGACTTCACAATATAATAATAAAATTTGAGGACATCATCCAATGAACGACAATGATTCAAAAGACGACATCAGCAGCACATTTCGCGGCAAAATTTACGATAACATCATCGACACGATTGGCGCGACACCCATCGTTCGCCTTAATCGCCTGATGAACGATGGCGGCGTCAGTGGGAATATCCTTGGCAAATGCGAGTACTTCAACCCGTTATCGTCTGTCAAAGACCGTATCGGCCTTGCCATGATCGAAGCAGCGGAACGCGATGGTCGCATCAAAGAAGGTGCCACATTAATTGAGCCGACATCCGGCAATACTGGCATTGCGCTCGCATTCGTTTGCGCAGCTAAAGGATATCGGTTGATCCTGACAATGCCTGAAAGCATGTCCGTCGAACGTAGAAAAATGCTCCTTCTGTTTGGTGCCGAGTTGGAACTTACACCAGCACCTTTGGGCATGCGCGGCGCCATTGAGCGCGCTGAGGCATTGGTCTCAGAGATTCCAGGCGCGATGATGCTCCAGCAGTTCGAAAATCCAGCGAATCCGGAAATTCACCGCAAAACGACCGCCGAAGAAATCTGGCATGATACGAATGGTAAAGTTGACGCGCTAATTTCTGGTATTGGTACAGGTGGCACAATCACCGGCTGCGGCATTTTTCTGAAAGAGAAAAACCCAGACATCAAAATCATTGCGGTTGAACCAGAAGACAGCCCAATTCTTTCAGGCGGCGCACCCGGCCCACACAAAATTCAAGGCATTGGCGCAGGGTTTGTACCTGCCATTCTTGACCGTGGGATTATTGATGAAGTCCTTCAAATCGGCAATGAAACTGCTTTTGCGATGGCACGAAACGTTGCCAAGCTCGAAGGTCTCGCTGTTGGTATATCGTCAGGGGCCGCCCTTGCAGCCGCCCTTGAAGTTGCTGAACGTCCCGAGATGGCAGGCAAAAACATCGTTGTTATCTTGCCGTCGTTTGCTGAACGGTATCTTTCGACAGCCTTGTTTGAGGGTCTTGAGTAACCAAAATGGATTTTACCGACGATCAGGTTGAACGCTATGCCCGCCATATTCTGCTGAAAGAAGTCGGCGGCATTGGACAGTCAAAACTTTTGGATGCCCGTGTTCTGGTTGTTGGCGCAGGTGGCCTCGGATCGCCTGCGATCCTTTATCTCGCAGCAGCCGGTGTTGGCACCATCGGCGTTATTGATGCGGACACTGTTGACCTATCCAACCTGCAACGCCAGGTGGCGCACACCACAGACCGCATTGGTATGTCAAAGGTCGATAGTGCTGTCGTCGCGGCAAAAGCAATTAATCCAGACATCAACATCATCCCGATCAACGCACGACTGAATGCTGAAAATGCGCTCGATATCATTTCTAAATACGACATTATTGCCGATGGATCAGATAATTTTAAAACACGCTTTTTGATCAATGACGCATGCTATTTTGCCAAAAAGACATTGGTTTCCGCTGCAATCCTTCGCTTTGATGGCCAGCTTGGGACGTACAAAGCGCATGTCTACGACGAAGATGGTACACACGGTCCCTGTTATCGCTGCATCTTCCGCGAAGCACCTCCACCAGGCCAGGTCGCAAGCTGCGCCGAAGCAGGTGTCCTTGGTGCTCTTTGCGGAATGATGGGATCGCTGCAAACCACCGAAATCCTCAAAGAAATCATGGCGATTGGTGACAGCATGTCGGGTGCATTGCTTGTTGTTGATGGCTTAGCGACAGAGTTTCGAAAAATAAATGTGAAGTCTGATCCGGGATGCCCGTTGTGTGGTGATAATCCGAGCATAAAGGATTTATCCGTACACGAAGGCGTCGTTGCCGAGGGGTGTGCCGTCGATGGGTGACGTATCAAATCAGCCTATTGAGAAGCTCTCTCTCGTCATTGCGTCAGGCGAATTTGAGAAAGTGCATTACGCGCTGGTCATGGCAGCAGGTGCGGCGGCTATTGATATTCCTGTCACACTTTTCTTTACCATGAGCGCTTGCGTGACTGTGCTTGAGGGTGATGGCTGGCGTCAATTGGTCTCAGAGAAAAAAAATATGACGGCATCAGACCGAGACATTGATTTCGCACAAAAAGGTGTCGCCACAATGGACGAGTTGATCGAAAGCTGTCATGAGCTTGGGGTAAAATTTTTCGTCTGTGAAATGGGGCTGCGCGCTGAGGGCCTCGAAGACACGCCCCCTATTCAGTCCCTGAACGTTGAGCGTACGGGTGTTGTTACGTTTCTAAACGACGCATCCCCCAAGGGCTCAATCGTATACATCTAAGCTCGTTTTATTTTTGCACCCACGGCAATCCCCGAACTTTCCAGCCGTTGATCGATCCGCGGTGGTCATTGCTATCTTTATCACCTTCAAATCCTTCGGTGATATTATAACATCGTTGATACTCAAGCGCTGTCATCGTCGCCGCTGCAGCAGCTGAGCGAATTCCCGACCTGCAAAGAGACAAGATCGGTGTTTCTTGTTTACTGACGACATCGCGCACAGCGTCTTCGAAATGAGGGTTTCTGTTCATATCAGGAAAGATTTTCCAGCATATCTTATGCGCAGGATTGTTCATGTCCCCAATCTCAGGCTCTCCCACATATGCGAACTCGGCATCAGTCCGAACATCAATCAAGACAGCATCTTGCTCGTTCTTGAGCATTTCCCACGTTTGTTGTGGTGTGAGATCACCTGCATACGTTAAATCTGTCACCGTTATTTACCTTCCAAATGATCCATCATAGCATCGATATCCGTAAACTTCTGACGCGGCTGAGCTTGTTCAGCACGATGATGCTCCGCCGCTTCAAGTTTTTTCCAGTCTTCAAAATGCACAATTCGTACAGCCCGCTCATTTAACAATTCTAGCAACTTAGTGCGCCCGGCCTTTTTCCCTCCATTTGGGAAATCAGCCGCTATGTGTTCAACGACTTCAACTCCATCAGGGCGGCTTGAAGATATCACACCACTGGGGCCGCGTTTTATCCATCCAACAGCATAAAGACCTTTTTCAATACGACCTTTATCATTTGGAATGATGCCTTTCACCTCATCATAAGGCAATCCGGGGACAGGGTCGGCACGATACCCGATGGCTGCGACGACGAGCCCACAAGGTATGTCCATCATCTCACCCGTACCAATGGCATGCCCATCTTCGAGTTTCGTGCGCTCAAACCGGATGCCTTCAACGCGTTCACCGCCCAAAATTTCAACAGGCATTGCGTAAAACCCAAAATGCGCCCGCTTGGGCTTCGCGCCGGGGTCTAGCTCAGAAAAAGCGCACAGCGTGTACAGGTTTTTTTTTGCCAATCTACGGTCGCGGTTTTCAACATTTTCTGGAATAAATTCTGGAAGGTCTGCTGCATCAACAATAGGCGCACATTCAGTCAAATCCAGCATTTCACGAAGTTCAACATTCGTGAATTTTGCTTCAATCGGGCCTCGGCGTCCCATGATATAAACATCTTTTATAGGTGATGCGTCCATTGCACCACGCGCGTAATTTGGCAGGTCGGTCTTGGCTCGACCAGAACTCGACCGCACAAGGACACGCGCGATATCCAGAGCCACATTGCCGTTACCAATGACGACGGCGGCATCAACATTGAGATCAGGCGCTAACTCAACAAAATCTGGATGCCCATTATACCAACCGACAAATGCTGCCGACCCATGCACACCAATTTTATCAGACCCCGGGATTGTCAGGACGCGATCTGCGGGGGCGCCAATCGCCAAGATTACCACATCATAAATTTCACGGAGTTCCTCAAGCGTGACATCTCGCCCAACTTCGATATTACCGAAGTACTGCAGACCATCCTTCAAGGCCGTTTTCTCAAACTTGATGGCAACTTTTTTGGTTGTTTGGTGATCTGGCGCAACGCCTCCCCGGATCAAACCGTAAGGCGTTGGCAATCTTTCAATAATATCAATCTGCGCGTCATCTGCATTCTTGATAAGCGCATCCGCTGCATAAAAGCCTGCTGGCCCAGAACCGATTATTGCTACTGATATCTCCATACGCCACCCCCTCGTCACGCATAGTACTCAAATCCGCTAATTCTTTACTCGCTAACGGTCCAAGTATGTCCAGCGTGCATCATAGCTTTCAGATCTTCTCCGCCTGCGCGTTTCACAGCTTCGGCTTTAACCTCTTTGACACCCTCGTCATAACTTTTCGCCGGGTCACAATAAATAACCCCAACAGCAACAGGCAGTACATCATCATCCATGCCAGCCAACATAGTACCTAGCACACGTTTCGTCTCATCGTGGATTAATATCCCAGCGGCTTCAGGTCCTTCATCGCCGAACGTGACAACTTCAAGTTCTAATGTCTGTGTGTTGAGACGCAGTCCTTTGTTTTTATCAGCACCAAAGACTAATGGCTGGCCATGGTCACAGACAACCTGTCGATCCGCTACAACTGCTTTCTCGGTAATGTTCGCAAACACACCATCATTATAGACGATGCAGTTTTGCAGGATTTCAACAAAACTCGCACCTTTATGCGCATGAGCACGTGCGAAAATCCCAGGCAAATCTTTTTGCTGTGTATCGATGCCACGTGCAACAAAGCGTGCGCCTGCGCCCATGACATAAAGACATGCAGACACAGGACTATCAACAGATCCCAAAGGCGTTGATGGTGAGCGTGTCCCCGCGCGCGAAGTCGGCGATGCCTGACCCTTTGTCAGTCCATAGATTTCGTTATTAAACAACAGCACCTGCGCATCAACATTACGTCGGATAACGTGCATCAAATGGTTGGCGCCAATTGACAGCATATCGCCGTCGCCGCCGACGACCCAAACGTCGAGATCAGGATTAGCTAACTTGATACCCGTTGCAAAAGCTGGTGAGCGACCATGTATCGTATGGAACCCATAAGTCTCAACATAATACGGGAACCGGGCAGCACAGCCGATACCTGACACAAAAACAGTGTTCGCTGGATCAGCGTCAATATCCGCCAAAGTCTTCTGGACGGCGCGCAAGATTGCATAATCACCGCAACCCGGGCACCAGCGTACTTCCTGGTCGGTCGCAAAGTCTTTAGCTGTGCGTTTTGCTGGTGGTGCAAGGTCGTTCATCTCAACGCTCCAAAATTTCGAGGATCACATCCTCAATTTCACTGATCCGGAATGGTTGCCCAGAAATCTTGTTGAGCCCTTCAGCCTTCAAGAGTAACTCAGCCCTTAACAATGTGATCAACTGACCATTATTCATTTCTGGGATCAGTATATTGTCATATCCAGCCAACAACTCGCCCAGATTACGCGGCAGAGGCCAGATATTCCGCAAATGGATATGCGACACGTCTTTGCCTTGATTAACGAGGTTATCAACAGCACGGTTGATTGGCCCGTAGGTTGAGCCCCAACCAACAATCGCAAGCTTGCCTGATACTGAACCAAGCTCGATATCCTGCAGTGGAATATCGTTGGCGACCCCGTCAATTTTCGCAGCACGGATCTTTGTCATCTTATGATGATTATCCGCATCATTAGAAATATGTCCCGTGTCATAGCTCCGCTCAATACCGCCGATCCTGTGCATGAGATCAGGCGTGCCTGGCTTAGCCCAAACACGAGATAGTGTTTTTTCATCACGCATAAACGGATGGAAACCTTCTGGGTCCGTATGGAATGTCAACGGAAAAGGCTCGTATGCATCAAGATCTGGTATTTTCCATGGCTCCGCCGCATTCGAAATATACCCATCCGTTAAAAGCATTACGGGTGTCATGTATTTCGTCGCGAGACGCACAGCTTCAATTCCAACATCGAAGCAATCTGCCGCTGACCGCGTTGATAAAACAACCATCGGTGCATCAGCATTTCGGCCGTAAACAGCCTGATAAAGATCGGATTGTTCAGTCTTGGTTGGCAAGCCAGTCGATGGCCCACCCCGTTGCGAATTCACGATAACCATTGGCAGTTCGGCGGAAAGCGCAAGCCCTATGGCTTCACCCTTTAGTGCAATACCAGGGCCTGAACTCGACGTCACACCAAGCGTACCTGCATAACTGGCCCCGATCGCCGCACATGCCGCAGCAATCTCATCTTCGGCTTGAAATGTCGTCACGCCCAGATGCTGCATCTTTGCCAAAGAATGCAATAATGGCGACGCGGGCGTAATTGGATACGACGCAAACAGGATTTCTAATGCCGCCAACTCAGCGCCTTTGGCGAGGCCCCATGCCAATGCTTCTGTCCCAGTTACTGTACGATAAAGACCAGGAGAAATATCAGCAGGTGCAATATGGAAGCCATGAATGCCATCCGGCAACTCTGCGGTTTCACCCATAGCATGGCCCGCGTTCATCGCTGCAATATTGGCATTTGCAATTTCAGGTCTTTTTGCAAACTTACCCGTCAGCCATTGCTGCGTCGTTGTTCTGGCCCGACCAAAGAGCCAATAAACAAAGCCAAGCGCCCACATATTCTTACATCTGAGCGCATCTTTTTTACTTAATTCGAATTCTTTAACCGCTTCTAATGTCATCGCAGAAATATCAAGTGCAACAACGCGGAACGGGTCTAGCGTCCCATCATCCAGTGGCGTGCTGTCATATCCGGCTTTTTTAAGATTGCGCGTGTTAAACGTGCCCGTATCAATAATAACAAGGCCACCTTTGCGTAATCTTGACAGTTCTACTTTCAGTGCCGCTGGGTTCATCGCGATCAAAACGTCAAAATCATCACCAGATGTCATAATCCGGCGCGCGCCAAAATTGATCTGAAACGACGACACACCGAACGTCGTGCCTACGGGTGCGCGTATTTCGGCGGGAAAGTCCGGGAATGTTGAAAGATCATTGCCTGCAAGCGCGGTGGCTTCGGTGAACTGACCACCTGTCAATTGCATGCCATCACCACTATCGCCCGCGAACCGCACAACGGCTGATTCTAATTCGTCACGTACGGATACGCATGGGTCAGCGCTTGCGACCTGATCAATATTTGTCATTTATTCTATCTGCCAGTGTCATTTTGAATGCCTTTAGTGCTAAGCAGAATGAACACTCTCTGCAAAACACATAGCTGTGAATAAAAAATATATGCCGGACAACCCATCTGAACAACCCAGCACAAATTAGGGTTTAATATGTTTGAAGGACTGGCAATGTCTGCGCGCAAAGACGATATTATCAAGAAGTACATAATCAGGAGCTATAAATGTCTAATTCGTCCGCATTGCCGTCAGACCCAAGCCAACTTCTAAACGATCTTTTAAAAAGCGCGAAAAGCAAAGGTGCGGATGCAGCGGACGCATTGTTGGTTGAAGGCACATCATCAAGTCTGTCGTGCCGACTTGGGAAACCTGAAGATTTAGAACGTTCCGAAGGCTGGGATTTAGGCTTGCGGGTATTGATCGGCAAGCAACAAGCCGTGGTCTCGTCATCTGGTCTTGGCGCCAACGCATTGTCAGAACTTGTAGACCGTGCCGTCGCCATGGCGCGTGCAGTTCCAGAAGATGCCTACGCGGGTCTCGCCGATCCAGACCAGCTTGCAACAGACATTCCTGACCTGGATGAATTCGATCCAAGCGAGCCCAGTGCCGAACAAATGATTGAAATGGCGCAAGCCTGCGAAGATGCGGCTCGCGCCGTTAATGGCATCACTAATTCTGAAGGTGCAGAAATCAGCTTTGGGAAGTCCGTTGTATATCTCGCAGGTACCAATGGCTTTAACGGCATGCGACAAGGATCGCGTTTCTCATTGGGTGTCAGTGTCGTTGCTGGTGAAGGCACCATGATGGAGCGGGATTACGATTACACATCTGCTGTTTGGCTGAGCGATCTGGATGATCCCGCAAAGATTGGCGCGCAAGCCGGCGAAAACACGATAAAGCGCTTAAATCCACGCAAGGTAGATAGTGCGCAGGTCCCTATTGTTTACGCACCGCGCGTTGCATCATCGTTGGTGGGGCATTTTACGGGTGCAATCAACGGGCAATCAGTGGCGCGCGGCACGACCTTCCTGGCAGACATGATGAATGGCCAGGTCTTTGGTGAGAATATCGTGATCGTTGACGATCCTCTTAGAAAGCGCGGATTGCGCTCCAAACCCTTTGACGGCGAGGGGGTCGCGACTAAGACACGCAATATTATTGATGGTGGTATCCTGACAACCTGGATTCTTGATCTAGCCACATCCCGACAGTTAGGGCTGGAAACAACAGGCCACGCATCGCGTGGCACAGACGGACCGCCAAGCCCATCAACGACAAACGTTCACATGACTGCAGGCAATGTATCAAAAGAAGATTTGATCGGTGCGATTGATAATGGCTTCTATGTCACCGAACTAATCGGCATGGGCGTGAATGGCGTCACCGGTGATTACTCAAGAGGAGCCGGTGGATTTTGGATAGAGAATGGCGAAATCGCATATCCTGTGAACGAAATCACGATCGCCAGCAATCTCAAGGACATGTTTAAGAATATGATGCCTGCGGATGATCTTACCTTTAAGTTCGCAACGAACGCCCCGACACTACGCATCGACGGCATGACAATTGCGGGAAAATAGGCTCAGGAATTCGCATCCTCGCGCATTGGCCCCAGCGATTTAGCGTGGTATTGTCCGCGCGGGTGCAACATGGGGCGCAAAGCCTTGGAAAATAACTACGAAATCGAAACGCATCAGCACGTACCGACAGGCCTTCTGATAAAGCGCCTGGTGCGCGATAACCTGCGCCATTATTGGCCGCAACTGACGCTAGCCTTGTTCTGCATGGCCATTGTTTCCGCAACAACGGCCTTATCCGCCTATTTAATGGAACCTATCGTCAACGATGTCTTCATCGCAAAGAATGAGGATATGCTTTTCTGGGTTTCTGGCGCAGTCTTGGTCACTTTCATTGCCAAAGGTTTCGCCAGCTATGGGCAATCCGTCCTGATGGCATTTGTTGGTTTGCGTATCGTTGCTGACAACCAAACACGCCTATACCGACATCTCATCAGTATGGACTTAGGCTTTTTCCATTCAATTTCATCTGGCCGCTTGGTGTCGCGTTTCTTGATCGACGTCAACCATATGCGCGTTGCCGTGTCGAACGCCCTCACAGGGTTCGGCAAGGACCTTATGTCGCTCATCGCCCTCGTCGCGGTAATGTTTATCCAGGACTGGGAATTAGCTGCCATTGCCTTTTTTGTATTCCCAGTAGCCATCTATCCAATTGTGCGCCTAGGCAGACGAACCCGCAAAGTCACGGCAAACACGCAAGAAGAAATGGGGCTGTTTACTGCGATACTAGATCAGAGTTTTCAAGGTATCCGCGTTGTAAAAGCGTATGGCATGGAAGCCTATGAAACGAGCCGCGTTTCTGTTTTAGTCGAGCGTATTTTTAAACTAACGATAAAATCTGCCCGTATCCGGGCCGCATCCAGTCCCATCATGGAAACTTTGGGCGGCATAGCTGTCGCCATCGTCATCATGTATGGCGGATACCGGGTGATCCACGACAACCTGGACCCCGGTTCATTCTTTTCATTCATCACGGCATTGCTGCTGGCGTACGAGCCGATGAAGCGATTGGCTAATTTAAATGCATCTCTGCAAGAGGGCCTCGCCGGGGCGCAACGCCTATTCGCACTTCTGGATACCGAAAGCGGTATTCAGGAACGACCAGCCGCAAAGGCACTTTCTGTACCCGTCGCGGGGACGATAAAACTTGATCAAGTACGGTTCTCTTACGGGTCAGAAGATCAACCTGCGTTGAAACAGATTGATATGCATATCGCTGCCGGCAAAACGGTTGCATTGGTCGGGCCATCGGGTGCTGGAAAATCTACGATTTTAAACCTTATTCCCCGTTTTCATGACGTTGATGAAGGCACCATTACGATTGACGGCATGGATGTCCGAGATGCAACGTTCGAGAGCCTGTACGCCAACATTTCGCTAGTAAGTCAGGAAGTCACCCTCTTCGACGACACCGTTCGTGCCAACATTGCGTATGGTAAGCTCGATGCATCTGAAGAAGAAATTACCAACGCCACTCAACACGCTGCGGCTCTTGATTTCATTAAAGAGTTGCCGCATGGCTTCGATACAATGGTTGGAGAGCGCGGCTTGAAACTCTCCGGAGGTCAGCGCCAGCGACTAGCCATTGCCCGTGCGATCCTCAAGAACGCACCAATTTTATTATTAGATGAAGCCACATCGTCATTGGATACAGAGTCTGAGCGTCACGTTCAGGACGCCTTGGATCATTTGATGAAAAACCGTACGACCCTTGTTATAGCACATCGCCTTTCAACCATCGTTGATGCAGATATCATTTACGTTATTCAGGACGGACGGATCATTGAGACGGGGTCGCATAGCGAACTTATCGCAAAAGGTGGTGCCTATGATAAACTGTACGCATTACAATTTGCTGCTGAGGCTGAAGATTCAATAAGCACTGAAAAAGGCTGAGCCCTCGTGCGTGCGTTTAAAGTTCTAATAAAGAAAATTTTAAAAAGCGATGCCGTTATGTTCTCTGCTTGCTGGCTCGCTGCGCAGTATATGCGCCTAGCCTGGTATAGTGGCCGATGGGAAATAAAGGGCAAAGAGAATATCGATAAGCTTTATGATGCTGGGAAACCGTGCATTGTATGCCTTTGGCACGGGCGGTTATTGATGTCGACGTTTGGCTGGCAGCGAGAAAAATCGCTCAAGATGTTAATCAGCGCCCATCGCGATGGCGCGCTTATCGCCAACATAGTTAAGCATGTAGGGATCGATCATATCACGGGGTCAACATCCAAAGGCGGCACAGCGGCTCTACGCAACGCACTCCGAAGCTTGAAAGCCGGAGAGTACGTTGGCATTACGCCTGACGGCCCCCGCGGTCCACGGATGCGTATTTCTACAGGTGTTATGAGTCTTGCTAAATTATCTGGCCTGCCAATCGTTCCTATTACCTTCAGCGTAAAGCGAGGGAAATGTTTTAGGTCTTGGGATCGTTTTTTACTCGCGTATCCATTCTCACGTGGCGTCATTCAATGGGGAGAACCAATGGTTGTTCCAAAGGATGCGGATCAACAGGCATTAGCCGCCCTGCAAGAACGCCTTGAAGAACAGATGAACACTCTAACCTACAATGCTGATATCTATATTGGGCGTGATCCGGTTGAACCTGCCGCACCCATTCGGCGTGCAAAATGATCTTATCGCTTTACCGCCTCGCAACATCCATCGGTGCACCGCTTATTTCGATGTACCTCAAAAAACGCCTTAAGCGCGGCAAAGAAGATGCAACGCGCTTCAATGAGCGCTTGGGCCGCCCCGAGATTGAACGCCCTGAAGGACATTTGATCTGGATGCATGGCGCAAGCGTTGGCGAGTCGTTATCCATGTTGCCTGTTATTGCCGAAATCGTATCTCGTGCAAATGCTCCGAGCGTCCTTGTCACCACGGGCACCGTGACGTCGGCGAGGTTAATGCGCGAACGGCTACCAGAAGGTGCAATTCATCAGTTCGTGCCTGTCGATAGCCTGCCTTATGTTTTGAATTTTTTAGATCATTGGAAACCAAATGTCGCGCTTTGGTGGGAATCTGAATTATGGCCTAATTTAATTACCGAAACGCATCACCAAAACATCCCAATGATTTTGGTAAACGCCCGGATGTCACCCCCTTCATTTAAGCGGTGGCAGCGTTGGAAACGTTTTGCGCAGTTATTACTTGGTAGTTTTGATCTTGTCCTCGCTCAGTCAGATACTGATGTGAGCCGGTTTGAAGCTCTTGGGGCGAAGCATGTCGAACGCATGGGAAATATGAAATTTGCTGTACCACCACTGCCTTGCGATGAAGGCACGCTTGCTGAAATCCGATCCCGCGCCGGGCTCAGGCCAATGTGGTTGGCTGCAAGCACACACGCTGGCGAAGAAGAAATCGCATTACATGTGCACCAGCATGTCAGTAAACAAAGCCCACAGCTTTTAACAATCATCGCGCCAAGGCACCCTGACCGTGGTGCAGAAATTGCAGAAATGCTCCGAGAAAAGGGTGCCATCGTTTCAGTTCGATCTAACAGTGAACCCATCACACCTGATACAATGATCTACCTGGCTGACACGATGGGTGAGTTAGGTTTGTTTTTCCGGCTGGCCCCTATCGTGTTCATGGGGAAGTCTCTTGTCCCTGCAGGCGGACAGAATACCATCGAGCCCGCGCGATTAGGCAGCGCAGTGATTACAGGGCCGCACTACTGGAACTTTGATGAAATCACACAATTGATGGTCGATGCGAGTGGCCTTGAAGTGGTCAACGACGCCGATGGCCTGGCCCAAGCCGTCGCACGTGACCTCGCCGAACCTGCCGTGGCGCAGGCTCGTGCAGAAGCTGCCCACCGCTTTGCTGAAAAAGAATCTCAAGTGCTCGAATTGTTTATGGATCGCATCTCGCCGTTATTGGATGCCGCCGAGGAGACGATCCGTGCGCGCCCCTGAGTTTTGGCATAACAAAGGAGGTATTCTCTCCTTTGTGCTCTCACCATTTGGCTGGATCTATAGCGCCATAACATCAATGCGGGCGGCAGCAAAACCCACATGGGCCGCGCCAATTCCTGTTATTTGCATCGGCAATGTGGTTATGGGTGGTGCAGGTAAGACATTAGTCAGCATCGATCTTGCTGAACGCCTTAAAGCAAAAGGCCAGAACCCTCATATCATCATGCGAGGTTATGGAGGGGGCATGAATGCGCCCACCAAAGTTGACCTTAACCTCCACAACGCGAACGATGTTGGCGATGAAGCTTTGCTCTTAGCCCGCACAGCACCAACCTGGGTGGGCGCCCGGCGCGCCGACGTCGCAAAGCATGCGACCGAAGACGGCGCATCCGTACTCATCATGGATGATGGCTTTCAAAATCCGTCTCTTGCGAAGGATTTAAGCTTGCTTGTCGTTGATGCCGAATATGGATTTGGTAATGGTCGTGTATGTCCTGCGGGGCCATTACGCGAGCCTATTAAAAACGCTGCATCACGCGCACATGCGGTTATTTCGCTTGGGGGCTCATTATCAGAGAATGTGATGAATTTACCTGCATTCGTTGGATACACAGAGCCGACATCAAACGCTACGGATATTCATGGGGAAAGGGTCGTCGCTTTTGGTGGTATTGGTCGCCCTGAGAAATTCTTTAATTCGCTTAAGGCTGCTGGTGCAGAACTCACTGAAACAATATCATTTCCAGATCATCATCCTTTCTCAGATGCCGAAATTAAAAATGTTCTGGCAAAGGCAAAAACTCAAAACAGCATCGCCATCACCACGGAAAAAGACTTCGTACGTATTCCCGCCGCCTTAAGGACTGACATTATGTCCTTTCCAGTACGACTGCGTTGGGAGCAGGCAGATGCGTTTGAGGGCTTTATTCTTGAACGTACAGGCTTAAGCTAGTCTGATGCTCCGTCCTGCAACACCATTTGAGACCTATGCACGCCATCCACTCGAAGCGATTGGTGCAACTTTCGTATGGAGTATTTTTCGTGTTCTTCCACTGAACTGGGCGTCAGCATTGGGGGGATGGCTCGCTCGGTCTATTGGCCCCAAGCTTAGATTAAATCGGCGCGCCGACCGCAATATCCGCCGCGCCTTTCTGGGCATACAAGATGATGCTGTTAATAAAATCATCCATGGCATGTGGGATAACCTTGGCCGCACTGTTGCCGAGTTTCCGCATCTCTCATCGTTCAAGTTCGATGGCGACAATCCCCGCATCCACATTAATGGGCACGCGCATCTCATGTCTTTTCGAGATGATGACAAGCCTGGGTTTTTCGTCAGCGCGCACATCGGCAATTGGGAGCTGGCACCCCTGACCGCTTTTGCACACGATGTGCCGTCCGTGTTTGTGTACCGGGAAGCCAACAATCGCTTGGTTGAGAAGCTCTATATGCGCGGCCGCAGTCTCTATAAGAATATGATGATCCCCAAAGGTGGTGAAGGGGCGAAGCAAACGATCAAAGCCCTAAAAGATGGCAAACATATCGGCGTCATGATCGATCAGAAAATGAATGATGGCATACCCGTGCCGTTTTTTGGTATTGAGGCCATGACCGCCCCCGCCGTTGCGCAAATGGCACTTCGCTTTAATTGTCCCATTCTCCCAGCACGGGTTATCCGTGAACAAGGTGCGAGATTCCGTGTAGATATTTCAGAACCAATCTATGCCAAGGATACTGGCAACAAGATCGATGATACCAAACAATTTATGACTGAAATAAATACTATTGTTGAAGGATGGGTACGCGAGCACCCTGACCAATGGTTATGGCTTCATAACCGCTGGCCGGATGCTTAACGCGGCATTTCACCTAACAGCACTTCTGGATCGATCGGCGTCGCATTATGGGTTACGCCAAAATGTAGATGTGGTCCCGTAGCACGGCCCGTCGCACCGACTGCGCCAATCACATCTCCCGCGGCGACGTACGCATCTTTGGTAACTTTTGCATCACTCAAGTGAATGTATACAGATCGCAAACCTAGTCCGTGATCGATAAGCACCGTTTTGCCATTAAAAAACATACCTGAATGAACAAATGCCACGCGTCCTGCAGCAATAGCACGAACTGGCGACCCCGTTGGTGCCGCGACATCAGTGCCATAATGTGGACGCCGGGGCTTTCCATTCAAAACACGCTGCGAACCATAAACACCAGATAACCGGCCGATTACTGGCCAGCCAAAGCCGCTCAGATAATGTGGCGTGGAATCACTTGCGCGCTTCGCATCTGTTATCTGTGCTTTTTCTTTTGCAATGCGCGCAATAGCCTTGGGGTCTGGTGTCACTTTCTTTCCAGGCAGGCCATTGATGCGCTCAATTTTAAAGTCACGGTCGACAACATTAATTTCGCGCCGGACGATCTCGTTCCTCAAAGCAACTTCAAGATTTTTTATGCCTGCTGAGTCACGGCCAAAACCAATCAAAAAATGCCCTTCTTTAGACACAAGAACAGACTTTTTGTCCAAGGTGACGCGCGCCTGAGCATCGGTCTTGCCGAACATCAATCCGCCTTCAACCGCATGACCATCAAGAGACAATGGCACATTGGCATCTGCGCCAAACGACCACAGACATATTACGAGGGCAATCAAGCGTATCAAATGAGTGTTCCTTGTGGATCGTCCCCACCTTTAGGCGGTGATGGTTTACGTTTTGGGCGAGGTGCGATCTTTCCACCAATAATCCGGGCGGCTTCGCTGCCGTCTTTCAAGCGGATATTTACATCATCACCAGACTTCAAATTTTTAACCGATGTCAGAGGCTCGCCTGATGCACTTGTTATCAAGGCAAAGCCTCGGTCCAGCACCCGCTCATATGAAAAACTCTCAAGAAGCTGGCTTACGTGGGCCAGCGATTTTTTCCGGTGCGCTAATTGAACCGTAACTGCGCGTGTTAAGTCTTCCGTCTCGCCTTTTAGACGCCGCCTCGCTTGTACGATCAATTGATTCGGCTTTGGAATACGTGTGGGGATTCGAGCACGGCGCTGACGGACACCGGCCCAAAGACCGTTCGAAAGCCGCTCAGTCCAGTCGTCCAGGCGCTGTGACGCATCTTCAATAACCCGACGGAGATTAGGCAACCCGCGGGATAAGCCTTCAACCTCACGCCGTGCAGCTTCTGTGTGTCGCCGAACGGCACGGATCATACGACCTTCACAATCTGCAACCTGCGCCATAACGTCATAACGCACCGGCACGGCCATTTCTGCAGCAGCCGTCGGCGTTGGCGCACGCTGGTCCGACGCCAAATCGATCAACGTCCAATCCGTCTCGTGGCCAACAGCGGAAATTAATGGAATGAAACTCTCAGCTGCAGCTCGAACCACAGCCTCTTCATTGAAAGCCCACAAATCCTCGAGTGAGCCGCCGCCGCGCGCAACAATCAAAAGATCCGGGCGGGGCACATTGCCACCCTCTTCCATCGCATTAAACCCACGAATAGCCGATGCAATTTGATCTGCTGCCCCATCACCCTGAACCAGAACCGGCCAAACCAAAACATGACGTGGGAATCGATCATTAAGACGATGCAAGATGTCACGAATAACGGCACCCGTTGGCGATGTGACAACGCCGATGACATCAGGCAGATAAGGAAGGAGTTGCTTTCGGGACTCGTCGAATAATCCTTCGGCTGATAATGCACGCTTTCTGTCTTCGAGGAGCTTGAGAAGTGCGCCCTCTCCCGCCAACTCCATTGTTTCAACGACAAGTTGGTATTTCGATCGCCCGGGGTAGGTCGTTATCCGACCTGTGGCAATCACCTCCATACCGTCTTGAGGCTGCATACCAAGGCGTGCAGCGGTGCCACGCCAACAAACGCCATCCATCAACGCGCCGTCGTCTTTCATCGCGAAATATAAGTGCCCCGAAGCAGCGCGCTTAAAGCCGGAAATCTCACCTCTGATACGGACACGCTGAAAGGCACCTTCGACCGTCGATTTGACGAGGCCTGAAACTTCCGTCACGGAAAAGACCGGGACATTGTCAACGTTCATGTCGATAGGAGTATCATCATTCATGACTAGACTGTATGTCTTAACATTGAGGCGATGACAACCGCCGAGATTCCGTGCACAAACTACCTATGATCTGCGTTTGAAGGAGTGAGATAGATGAAAGTTTTATTAGTCGGTGGTGGCGGTCGCGAACATGCGTTGGCCTGGGCTATATCGAAGTCTCCTAAACTCACCAAATTATATGCGGCACCAGGCAATGCTGGCATCGCCAATTGCGCTGAATGCATTGACGTTTCTGCAGAAGATATTCCAGCCATTTGCAAGGCTGTTAAAGAACTCGGGATCGAATTCGTCATCGTTGGCCCAGAAGCGCCTTTGGTCGACGGCCTGGCAGATCGTGTCGAAGCCATGGGCATTCCAGTGTTTGGTCCCTCTATGGCAGCGGCAGAGCTTGAAGGTTCTAAAGGCATGATGAAGGACCTGCTCGCAAAATACAACATTCCCACCGCTGACTATCAGCGCTTTGATGAACCGGATGCTGCCAAAGAATATATCCGCATTAAGAACCACCCTGTTGTTGTTAAGGCAGATGGCTTGGCCGCAGGTAAAGGCGTGATCTTGAGCCATACCTTGAACGAGGCCTACGCTGCCGTTGATCAAATCATGATAGAAGAAGCATTTGGTAACGCTGGCCAAGAGATCGTTATTGAAGAGTTCCTGATTGGTGAAGAAGCCAGTTTCTTTGCCCTTTGCGATGGCATTCGTGCAATTCCAATGGCCGGAGCGCAAGATCACAAACAAGTTCACGATGGAGATCACGGACCTAATACAGGCGGTATGGGGGCCTATACACCAGCGCCCGTCTTGGATGATGCCATACAAAAACGCATCATGGACGAGGTTATCAACCCGACTGTCGAAGCCATGGCAAAAGAGGGCAAACCCTATAAGGGCGTACTGTTTGCCGGTCTTATGATTGGCGAAGAAGGCCCAAAGGTCATCGAGTTCAATTGCCGCTTTGGTGATCCTGAATGCCAGCCAATTATGGCGCGCCTTAAGTCAGATGCTTTGGAGATGCTATTGGCATCAGCGCAAGGTAATCTCGATAAGTTAAAATTAAAATGGGATCCACGTGCCGCAATGACTGTTGTTCTCGCTGCTGAAGGTTATCCCGGGCGCAATGCAAAAGGCACACCAATTAATGGTGTCGAGGATGCTGATGCGATTGAGGACGTCATGGTTTTCCATGCAGGCACGGCATTGGATGACAACGGGCAACTGGTCTCCAACGGTGGGCGTGTTCTCGGTGTTACAGCCCTTGGAGATACCGTCGAAGATGCACAAAAACTAGCGTATAAAGCCGTAGATACCATCGATTGGCCCAAGGGCTTTTGCCGCCGTGACATTGGATGGCGCGCCATCGGTCGATAATCGAGTAGCGAACAGATACCTGACTGACTATATCCATAAGCAAACAACCATAATGCGAGGAAATATTCATGGATGAGAAAATACTAATCGAAATTCAAGCGGACGCGTTCCGTGGGCTTGTGAAGCACCTGCAAAAGCGAACTGATACCCAAAATATCGATATTATGAATACTGCCGGATTCTGCCGAAACTGCTTGGCCAAATGGCTCGTCGCCGCTGCTGAAGCGCGCGGGGAAGAGCTTTCTAATGATGAAGCACGTGAGATAGTTTATGGGATGCCATACGGTGAGTTCAAAGAAAAGCATCAGAAGCCTGCTTCTGATGAGCAGAAAGCCAAGTTCGACGCCACACGCTCCCTCCATGCCGATATCTCTGGCCATAACTAAGCATGGATAATCTACCACCACCGATGGCGGCCCGGCGACCTGACTTCTGGCAAAACTCTGGCTTTGGGTTGCTGGCTCGTGACCCCCAGGGGCACCTGACAATCACGGACGATTTCTTACGTGCATACTTGGCGCGGCCTGAAATCGCGCCAGTCGAAGAGTCATGCGCAAAAGAGCGCGCGCTCCATGCGTCTTTATTAGCAGAGCCCAAACGCGCCGTAAGCGCCGATGATATCGCTGTGCTTGAAGACCCTGATGGGCGAGAGAATTACGAAGTGTTGATCGACTTTCGTGACCGCCTGATTGCAGCAGACACCATCGAAGGCTGTTACTTAAATGTATTCCGAGAAGGTGATGTCCGGATTGCCCCCATCTTTCTAGATCAGATGACACAAGTTATCATGCGTGCCGTCATTGATGGTACTGACGATCCATTTCATGCCCGTGCAGCTGAGTTGTTTTTCCGCGAACAAACTGTGACCGTGCATGAAGGCGCTATTTTGTCTGGCGATTTCGAAACTGTGGAAATGCTCGCGAGCACGGGTGGTATGGGCGCAATTGGTGAGCTTTTGGTTGAAGGCGGCATCAAGCCGCGCCAGGTAGACCTGGATGTGATGCAAACCGAGAATGCCCATAAATATTGGCAGCGTGATGAGCGTCACGACATGGTCATCGACCTTAGCTTTACGCGTCCAGGCTTGGATGCGTTGGCCCGAGTGATGGAGGGATGGGTTCTGCATTTTACTGGTGCAGAAGTCTCAATCCAGCCTGTGCAAAAAATTACGGATGAAAAATGGGTGTGGCATATCGGTCTGGATGTTGAATCCAGTGCGATCCTGAACGATCTATATAACGACAAAGACGTGGATGAGGATCAGCTCGAAAGATTGCTGACCTTATTTCGTATGGACTTTAAAGATCCAAGCTTGATGCAGCCTGATATTGTGGGACGCCCTGTCTATCTAGGTCTTGCGATGAATGAAAAAAAGCGCCTGCGTATGAAGCCGCAGAACTTGCTCGTCAGCTTACCACTCGCAGCAGAGGCTTAACGCCGCGCCTTAAAGAACTGCTTTAGCATTTGTGCCGCGTAACTTTCCATCACACCGCCAACCACCTCAGGGGCGTGATGGCAGGTTGTGTGTGAGAAGACACGTGCTCCGTGCTCAACACCTCCACCTTTAGGATCATATGCTGCGAAGACTAAACGGCGTACGCGGGCCAGTGAAATTGCCTGAGCGCACATCGCACAAGGTTCAAGGGTCACATATAAATCACAATCTATAAGCCTTGGAGACTGTAGGTTTGCAGCGGCTTCGCGTATTGCCAATACTTCTGCGTGTGCAGTTGGATCATTAAGTTCCTCGATACGGTTTCCTGTCGACGCAAGCGCACGACCATCCGGTCCGACGATAACTGCACCAACAGGAACCTCTCCCCGTGTAGCTGCTTGGCGCGCCTCATCTAAGGCTAAAACCATCATTTCCATATCGCGTTTACTCATGCCGTATTGGTGCCGCTCAAACCGGCAATGGTCAAGGTTGCTTGACTTTTTAGAGTCTGGGCTTCACCACATGGCCATGACAAATAATGATCAGAAGAAGAATAACGGCGAGCGGATCGCGAAAGTCATTGCACGAGCCGGATTGTGCTCGAGGCGAGACGCGGAACGCTGGATTGAAGCTGGACGTGTTGAGCTTAATGGCAAGAAGCTCATGACACCGGCATGTGTGGTCACCGCACAAGATATCATCGTCGTTGATGGCAAGGCATTGCCGGACAAAGAACCGACACGGATGTGGCGCTACAACAAGCCTGCAGGCCTTGTGACATCTCATAAAGATCCACAAGGAAGAAAGACTGTATTTGAAGCCTTACCTTCATTTCTTCCACGGGTTATTTCAGTGGGCCGGCTTGATTATAATTCTGAAGGGTTATTGCTGCTGACCAACGATGGCGAACTGGCCAGAAAACTTGAGTTGCCCGATACGGGATGGACACGTCGTTACCGCGTTCGCGTGCATGGCAACGTCGAAGCCACTGAACTCACCAAACTCAGCAATGGTGTAACCGTTGATGACGTCAAATATGGCTCAATTATTGCCAATTTTGATAGTCGAACGGGTGCCAATGCCTGGATGACCGTGATCCTCAAAGAAGGTAAGAACCGCGAAATCCGCAAAGTCATGGAACATATTGGCCTCACCGTAAACCGGCTTATCCGAACCGCTTACGGGCCATTCCAGATTGGCAGTCTTGAGCAACGCGATGTAGACGAAGTTCGACCTAAGTCACTTCGTGATCAAGTTGGTATGTTTCTAAAATGAGTTTGCTATGAGGATCGTTGGTGGCGATTTTCGTGGACGACGCCTCCTCGCACCTGAGGGTTACGATGTCAGACCAACATCAGACCGGGCACGGGAAAGTATATTTAATATCTTGATGCATGCGTCATTTGCTCCTGATCTCAAGGGCGCCTCAGTCATCGACGTTTTTGCCGGGACTGGCGCACTTGGGCTCGAAGCCATGAGCCGGGGCGCTGAGCCTGTCACATTCATTGAAATTAATGATCATGCTCGTGCCTGCATCCTAAAAAATGCTGGAACCATGGGGAAAGGCCGAGCCGTCACTGCATTGCGCCTGGACGCAACAAAAATGCCACCGCCGCCCCGGATAGCCGCTTGTCCCGCCAAAGTCGCATTTTTGGATGCACCTTATGAGCACGAGGTTTCTGGCCCAAGCTTATTGTCATTACTGTCTCGAGGATGGGTTGGGCCTGGCAGCCTTTGTGTCGTTGAAACACCTGCTGCACGGACATTGGAAGCCCCGCGTGGATTTTCACTTGAGGATCAACGCACATACGGCAAAGCCTTAGTGAGTTTTCTTATCGTCGACGATTAACTCAACGTCGCCCGAAGAGTTTCTCAATATCATTCAGTTTTAGTGTCACATACGTCGGTCGACCGTGACTACATTGCCCCGAATGTGGCGTTGCTTCCATTTCCCGTAGAAGCGCATTCATCTCTTCACTCGTTAATCGACGCCCCGCGCGAATAGAGCCATGGCACGCCATCGTTGCGCACACATCATCAATCCGCTTTTCAAGCGCGATAGCAACATCGTACTCGGCAAGGTCATCAGCCAAGTCGCGGATCAGGCCCTGAACATTGGTTTCTCCCAATATTGCAGGAACTTCGCGGACGGCAACAGCACCTGTCCCAAAAGCTTCAATCGCCAGGCCCAATTCAGCCAATTCCTCAGCGCGTGACAAAAGCCGATCACATGCAGGCTCGTCCATCTCGACGACTTCGGGAATAAGCAAAAGCTGACGTTGCACGCCACCTTGCGCCATAGCTGCCTTGATCTTTTCCTGGGTGAGCCGCTCGTGTGCAGCATGCTGATCCACAACAACAATTCCGTCCGCAGATTGCGCAACGATATACGTCTCATGGAGTTGAGCGCGCGCGACACC